>JBCBSJ010000002.1:0-130827 GCA_039819245.1 Cyanobacteria bacterium J06638_20 | reverse complement strand
TCTAGTTTGGGTGCGCCTCAATGAATTAGCTCACCAGATGGGGCAAACAATTTACCAACTCAAGCACGGCCTACTCGACCACTATCTCTGTCAGCAACTCAAGCACCCTTCACTCAGGATGGTCGCTGCGTAAGTCCTAACTCCTTTGGTTTTCATGTCCAATGCGTAAGTCCTATTTCTATAATTTTGTAAAAAAATTGTAGGGAAAAGCGTGAGAGAGTTAATGTTGCTTTTCTTGGGTGCGTTCGTATAGCCGTAACTGTTAACGTCGGTCTTGTATAAATTAAGGTGACATAAGATACCGAGGTCAACATGCCAAAACTCACCGTACCCTCCGGAACAATGGCTGAAAAGACCGTATCGGGTTCAACATCCGCTTCCGGCGATCGCCGTTTCAACGCATTCGGTTTGCCCCTCGGCGCTGACGATTTAATTCCGCCTGCCCTCCTGACCGCCGAGCTACTAGCATCCACCCTGACGCTCACCTACGATGAGCCGCTCGATCCACTCTCGCAACCCAGTTTGGATTCCTTTGTGGTGACTGCCGATGGTTCGGCGATCGCAATCATCGACATAGGTATTACCGACAGCATTGTCACGCTGACCCTGAACTCTGCCCCAGACGATACTGCCAGTGTTACCCTCGACTACACACCAGATAGCAACCCCATTGAGGATCTGGCAGACAATCCTGCCCTTGCCCTGGCCAATCAAGCGGTTGTGGTCAGTGATATCACCCCACCGACACTGCAAACGGCTCTGTTTAATGATTTCACTATTACGCTGACCTATGACGAAGCGCTAGATGAACTATCAGAACCCGACCCAGCGGACTTTGCAGTCACAGCTAATGGCGAAGCCGTAGACATCAACCGCATTGAGGTAGACGATCGCTCTGTCCGTGTAATTTTGGATTCTGTCCTTGCCGAAACCGATACCATTTCGCTCGACTATGCCCCGGGCGCAGAGCCAATTCAAGACGAAGCGGAGAATCGAGCCGCTCCGGTGTTCAACCAGGTGGTGTCCCCACTGGCTGAACCGGGCTTCACCCTTAGCAAAGCCGCCACGACAGTTACCGAAGCAGGGACAACCGACACTTTCACCATTGTGCTGGATCGTCCGACAAGCTCCCCCACCTCCATCGTGGTGCTGACGATTACCAGCAGCGATCCGGGAGAAGCGATTGTTTCGCCATCGCAACTGGTCTTCACCTTAGAGGATTGGAATCGTCCCCAAACCGTAACAATTACGGGCGTTGACGATGGCTTCTACGACGGGTTGGAAACGAACGTTACGATTACCATCAGCGTGAATGAAGAGTTGACGGCTGATGAGTTTGATGCCCTGGAAGACCAGACCGTCAATGTTACCTCGGTGCATGTGGGGCCGACGCCGTTCCGCGACCAGCTCACCTATGCTGACGGTCCTGATGTGGTATTTGCCCTAGAAGGCAACGATGTGATCCGCGGGCTGGGCGGCGACGACAATCTTTTTGGGCAGGAAGGGAACGATCGCCTGATTGCAGCAGAGGGCAACGATCGCGTTGCCGGAGGGGATGGCAACGATCGCCTCCTTGGAGGGGATGGCAACGATCGCCTCCTGGGGAATGCCGGAAACGACCGTCTGGTAGGTGGTGAAGGGATGGATACCCTGCTGGCGGGTAGTGGCGATGACACGATCGTTGCTGGAGCCCAGAATGATCGCCTCTTGGCAGCGGGCGGCGACGACCTGATGCGGGGCAACCTGGGCAACGACACCCTCAACGGCGGAGCTGGAGCCGATCGCCAGTTTGGGGGGGCAGGGAACGATCGCCTCAATGGCCAGGGTGGCAACGATAATCTACGAGGCGGGGGCGATCGCGATGTCCTCAACGGCGGTGCAGGGGACGATCGACTGGCCGGAGAGCTGGGTAACGACGTCATCCTTACGGGTGCGGGCAACGATGTAATCGTGATCCAACCCGGCCAGGGCCAAGACCGGGTGCGCGATTTCGATGATGGGAGCGATCGCCTCGACATTGGTAGATTAACCTTCGGGCAACTCACCCTCCAGCAACGGGGAGCCAATACCCTCATCAGGGTAGATGGTGAACGGTTGCTCCTGCTCCAAGGCATCCGCACTACTCAAATCACCCAGGCCGATATTGTCTGAGCGATGTTATCTAGGTGTCCTGTACAGACATATTTGAAAATCCTAGAAAGTCCCCCAGTGCCAGGATTTCAAAGATGATCTGCTCTCATATCAGTGCATAAGTCTGGACAGTCTGGGCGATTGCTCCCTGCCTCAAAGCCCACTAGAATGGCTCTGGCTTTTCTATGACCTGGAGTCTACAAGCATCCCATGGACATTGTCGTCACGCCCCTATCTGATATTGTTGCCAACGCCTCGGATAGTGATACGCAGATCAATCTGTTGAACCAGTTTGACGATCCGTTCACCACCGGATTAGTGGCACAGTTTGAGTTGTATGACACCTCCCTAGCAGGTGGGGTTGTCGAGGTTGTGCTGTTTGACCAGGCCGGAGCCGGGGCACCCGGGACAGTGCAAAACTTCCAAACCTACGTGGAGGATGGGGATTATCAAAACTCCATTATTCATCGTGCGGCTGAGGATGTCCGGGGAGAGTTTGTCATCCAGGGCGGTGGCTTCACGGTGAACGGGACAACGATTGGCCTGGTGCCAGAAGATCCACCCATTCAGAACGAGTTTGATGCCGATCGCTCCAACCTCCGGGGCACGATTGCTATGGCAAAAGTAGACAACGATCCCAACAGCGCTACGAGTGAGTGGTTCTTCAACCTGCGCGATAATTCCGCCAATTTAGATGTTCAAAATGACGGATTCACCGTTTTTGGTGAGGTGTTGGGCGCAGCCGATCTAGCGGTGATTGATGCGATCGCTGCGCTTCCCGTATTCAGGCTGGCGAATACTCCCTTTACCAATGTTCCGCTGATTTTAGATGACCCCAGCAACCCCGTGGTTGATGGGGAAGAAAATTTTGTGCGGTTTCGCGATATCTCCGTTTCTTCTACGCGGGAACTTACCTTTGCGGTTGTCAACAACTCCAATCCCAACATTGTGTCGGTGCGACTGACGCCCAACAACCGCCTAGTATTGGATTACGTTCCAGGGCGATCGGGAACGGCTGATATTACTATTCGTGCCACAAACCTGACGGGAGTCAGTGTAGAGGATACCTTCCGACTAACGGTAAACAATACCTCAAATGTTGTGCAGGGAACCCCCGCTGCCGATACGCTCCGTGGGAGTGATACTGCCGACACCATTCGCGGACTAGGCGGTAACGATCGCCTGTTTGGTTTGGGCGGTAACGATCGCATCTTTGGCCAGGACGGCAACGATCGGGGCGTTGGTGGCACAGGCAACGATCGCGTATCTGGAGCGGCTGGGAACGACACCCTCCTCGGGGGCAGCGGCAATGACACCCTCCTGGGTGGAGCCAATAACGATCGTCTCCTGGCGGCTGGGGGCAACGATCTGTTGCGGGGAAACGACGGGAACGACACCTTGAATGGCGGTGCAGGCAACGATCGCTTTCTCGGTGGAGCCGGGCGCGATCGCCTCAATGGCCAAGGGGGTAACGATAATCTGCGCGGTGGGGGCGATCGCGACATCCTCAGCGGCGGCAGTGGTAACGATCGCCTCGCCGGAGAGCTGGGCAACGATGTGATTATCACGGGAGCCGGACGCGACATCATCCGCATTCGCCGGGGTCAGGGCTTCGACCGAGTGCGAGACTTCACAGATGGGAGCGATCGCATCGCTCTGTCAGGCATTCAATTCGAGCAGCTCACCCTCCGGCAAAGCGGCAATAACGTCTTGATTACCAACGGCAACGAACGACTCCTCCTTCTCCAGGGCGTAAACGTTGATCAAATCACCCAATCCGATTTCATCTAACAGCGCGCAGATCTGCGACGTCTTTCATAAGGAAAAATGCAGGCAATCTCGATTGAAAAAGACGTCGCAGATCCAAATCCCAACCTCAACCTGAACATGCATCATCCTTCATCTGTGTTCATCTGCGTTGAATCAGTTTGAGGGTTCCCTAAGATTTCCAATTCTTTGACAAAAGCGCTGCTACCCTCCCTTGACGCATTGAGCCACGCTCTCAGCATCCGTAGGCAACGCTGCCGTCAGCACCTCAGACCCTGTTTCCGTCACCAGAACATCATCTTCAATACGGATGCCGCGCACATCCCGAAAATCTGCCAAACGTTCCCAATTCACCACCCCATCAAACGTAGCCCGACGTTCTGGGTCGTTGAGCAAGGCCTCCACCTGGTAGAATCCCGGCTCAATTGTGACCACCATCCCCGGTTGTAGGGGGCGATCAAGTCGCAGATAGCAGAGTCCAAAGCGATCGCTCCGCACGCGCCCCGGTGCATAGCCCGCCAAATCGCCCAAGTCTTCCATGTCGTGAACATCTAGCCCCAACAAATGGCCGATACCGTGGGGGAAGAACAGGGCATGGGCGTCTTGTTCCACCAGACTCTCAGGGTCGCCCGCTAGAATGCCGAGTTGTGCCAGCCCATCGGCCATCGTCAGTGCAGCTCGCCAGTGCAGAGTACGATATTCTGCTCCGGGTCGCACATAGTCGATACAGCGATCGTGAGCTGCCAGCACCACATCATAGAGATCGCGCTGGGTCGGCGAGAAGGTCCCCGATACCGGATAGGTACGTGTCACGTCTGATGCCCACCCCGAATCCGTTTCAGCCCCTGCATCCACTAGCATCAAGTCACCGGGTTTGAGCGGATGGCAGGAGCGATCGCTATGCAGCACTTCGCCGCGAGTCGTAACAATGCTGGTATAGGCTGGTGTTGCACCGCGTCGAATCATCACCGCTTCAATCGCCGCCCGTACCTCGGCTTCCTCTGTCGCGGTACGGGTCGTTGCCATCCCTGCCAGATGCGCTTCCACTGTGATGGCGATCGCCCGCCGCATTTCGGCCAGAGCACTAGCATCATGGCACAGCCGCAACTCCACCAGCGCCAGCGCCAACTCTCGATCCAAGTCCTCTGGTCGCTTGGCCGGAAAAAGGCCCCGGCGCAGAGCTTGGGCTTGGGTGTGCCGAGTGCCTGCATCTTGCACCGCGACCGTCGCAGCTCCCATGGCTTTCTGGGATAGCTGTTCCAGTGGATAGGTTGCCTCTGCCCCAATTTTTTGAGCAATCTCATCCCGCGTTGGCATTGCCCCATGCCACAGAATATCGGCTGGGGTCGGATCATCCATAAACAGCTCCATCCGTCCCCTATCTAAACGAATGGCGGCATGATGCAGGGACAAGCCAGCGAAGTAGAGAAAGTGGCTACTAGCACGAAAGGGATAGGTATTGGCTGGAAAGTTTCGGGGCGATCGTCCCCCTGACCACAGCACCACCGGAAATCCTACCAAATCGGCCAGTCGCTGACGGCGATGCAGCAGCGTTGTTTGTAACGAAGGAACCGAGTCGGAGGCGGGCATGATAGAAGATTGCATAGTTCGTAAATCTAGAAAATGCGGTGGTTTGATGCATTTTCTGGTTATGGTTTCTGATCCGTATCATGGGCGATCGCATTCTTGCCATCCTCCACAACATCACCTTTAATCGCAACACCAAACTGGCGCAACAGTTCTGCCCCAACTTGGGCATAATCCTGCCAACCTTCCATAGCGCGTGGATCTTTCACAGCATAGACCGGAACGCCTGCCTGCGCCGCCTTCTGGTACACCGAAAAGCGGCGAATACCCCCTTCAAACAAAGGCATATTTGCGTCATTCAGCAATGCCCGTACCTTTTCTCCATCCCGGTTGGGCTTGGGCGGAATCACCGTTAGCAAAATGCGATAGCGGGTTGCTCCAACGGCATTGAGATATTCCAAAGTGAGCGTGAGTGCATCGAGTGCCAGCACATCTGGCGTTGTGGGCAATATCAGCAAATCGCAGGTGTCGGTCAATAGTGCTAGATCATCGTGGGCGGGGCGGGCACGGGTGTCGATGACCACATAGTCGAAGTGGCGCATGCGGCTAGGCGATCGCCATTCATCAACCACTTCGAACGGAAGCTGTCCGCGCTTAGCCCAACTACTGGCCGAGCGGTTTGGATCCGCATCAATCAACAGGGTCTCGCCCTGGCTTTGCAGAAATGCCGCCAGATGAATCGCCGTGGTTGTTTTTCCCACGCCCCCCTTAAAGCTTGCGACCGTAATAATCATTGACCCACTGCAGGGACGGTGCCATCGTCCAAATGATATCCATCTATTCCGAGCCTATCCGAAAAAACATCAAGACCTGCATATTTCGCTGATGTTATAAACGGAGCTTAAAAGAAAGGTCGAGTTTTACCTAAAGACTTAGGGCCATACTTAGCCAACACAAACACAAAAGAATAGGCGGAGAGCCAAGTTTGCCCTCTCCGCCTATTAAGGTTTACACAACGATTAATCAAAATCTAGAGAAATTATTGGAAGCAACGAAATAAAATCCATGGATTTACTCATCCATGTCTTCATCATCCATATCTTCATCTAAATCCAATTGCTTCAGCCGAATGTGCTTGCGGCCCAAGGAAATCTCAAACTCGTCACCCGGTTTAAGATTCATTTGCTTCGTGTATGCCGAGCCAATCAGTAAGTTCCCATTCGACTGAACCGTAATGCGGTAGCTTGCACTCCGACCGCCGCGTCCGTTCGAATAGGACTTGCCATCCAACTGAATGCCTTCTGCTTCAATCAGAGCATTCAGAAATTTCATCATATTCACCCGCTCTACACCGTTTTTCGTTGTTGTGTAGTAGCCACATTCCCGCGCTTTTTCCTCTTTGCTGAGGTGATCTAGCTGTTTCACCTTATTTAGCAAAGCTTCACCCGTTAGGGGTTCTGTTCTCTTTCTCTTATTCATTCACTTAGCTCAGGGTCATTCAACGTCAACGAGGATCAGAACACACAATCAAAACATCGAAGCAGATGGCTAAATGCCTAATATTCCAATTCGTTAGGATTTCATTGGATATTAGCGATCGCTTGCTCGGAGAACCCTTCTAAGCGATGGTCTGCCTTTTTGATTGAGTAGTCTCATCCTACCGCGACAAAGATGAATATGTTCAAGTTTTTTCTGACAAGATTTAGGCTTTTTTCGCGTTTAGAGGAGAATACGTTAGTGAGAGGAACCAAAGCGATAAAAATACATTCGTCGTCATGACTCCTGTTAAGATCTCGAATCAAAACCTATCAAAAAGGTAAGGATTCATTCATGATTCACCCACTTCAGTGAGTCGAGATTCTATTTATTGTGAAGAGATAGTCGAATGCGCTTTCCTTGGTTCCCAGGACTGTATGGCTGAAGTCTCTCACCGTCGACAACCAATTCGGCCTAGCCAGGAAAAAGGTCGTCTGCAGAGATTGGCTAAGCGTATTGCAGCTCCTCGATCAAGGCTGTTCCAATCGAACAGCTCCCATTACCTCAGAGCCTGATTTTAATAGATCTGGATGATTGTCCTATCTAATATCCTGAGTGTTCCATCTTCAGCCCTGAGTCGTTATCTCAAGCTGGATTATGAAGCAACATTAGTGATGCCAATGCATTTACCTTACGTTGTTTCAAACGCCTAATCATAGCAATAACCCTTTCCCTAGTTGGAAAAACTTTGTTAATCCTATGAGCGTTTAATCACATTTACGCCCGTATCTCAGCTTTCTGACACAAGGGCTCAACTTAAAGCTGAGATGAGTACCGGGTATGACGCAAGGTAGAGGGCGATCAAGAACCAATACTAATGCTTCTAACTGTGCGCCTGAAATAGATGCCCCTAAAAGCAGGCTTGACTGAAAGGGGTGCGCCTGAAATACCCTACCCGTGGCAACGAGAAGTTGTACTCCGTTCAAATCGACTGACACAAACGCAATCGGCATCAAAAATTTGTTCGACTGCTCACCACAGGTCTAACTGTCTTCCAACCTGACTCGTGGTTAATCGCAGGGTAAAGTTAGAGTACGAATAGCTTCGCGACCTAAAGTTGCCTGAAGCCTATCTTGTTAACATCCTGTTTCGTGGACTGTTGAAATTAACCACACGCGGACATTATAGTGTTAAAGCCTTGCTGGATCTAAGCCTGCAACCTGATTATGGTCCGGCTTCGGTGCGGGCGATCGCAGCTCGTCAGGATATTCCGGCTCCGTATCTTGAAAAATTGCTGATTCAACTACGTCAAGCAGATTTGTTAGTCTCTGTACGAGGGGCTCAAGGTGGCTATCAGTTAGCGCGATCGCCCGCCCAAATATCTCTTGCCCAAATTCTAGAGGCCGTTGGTGAAACGATTGAACCCTTACCGCGACATCAACCGAGTTCTGCACAGGTTGAAGATTGGGTGACATTCACAATCTGGAATCGTCTCCACTACAAATTAAAAGATGCACTCCACAGCATCTCGCTGGAAGACTTGTATTACGATGCGCGAAGCTGGCAGGCATCGAAGGGAACAACCAGCAGTTTCATTGTGTAGATTTTGAAGGTTACTGATTCTGGATCTCAGTACAGGACAAAAAATTAAACCCCTGCTAGAACCCCTGATTTTATGTGGCGCGGGCGGTGCCCGCGCCACATAAAATCAGGGGTTCTTTGGGTTTTGTCTTGTACTGAGATTCTGGATATGCAAAAGTGCAGTGTGGATTGAGACGAAGGTTCGATTCATGCCTTTTAGCGATGGCAGGTTTTATCTCGGTTGGCAGGATATCCAAAACGATTCAATACGATTGGAACAGAGCTTACACACGAGCGCTGTCCTAACTGAATTTGTTGATAGGTTGAGCGTAATTTAGCTTTACTATCGAGGTGCTGCAGAAGTCTTAATGGGCTTTTGGATGGGGCGTTTGGGGCGATCGTCTATAAGATATTGTCCGAACCGAATCCATCGCAAAAAAATCAGTAATCACTAGACGGATTAACCGATTGCTCAACTTTCAGCGCAACGATCGATAAATCAGCAGAATTACTTAAAAACTAATGGCTTGGGCTTCAAAATTCGCTCGTTTGCTTAGATCTAATCATTAAAATCGTTCACAGATTTTCACAGACTTCTTACAAGCACTGTTGCGTTGATACTGAATCGAACCCAAAATACAAGCTAACCTAGATTATGTAAGGTTGATTGAGTTTTCCTCGTCAGCCGTTTGGGATCACTCCTACGGGTTCTACTTCTCCAGGTGGCAATGCTGCGGATTATTGATAATAGAGCAGATGCGTTGACAGAATTGCGACGGATCTGCGATCGCATCTATGACGATCAGACGACGCATAAGGAAGCAACCGTTCAGCAAGTTCTTCAGGCGGTCAAGCGGCAGGGCGATCATGCAGTGTTGCACTACACCGAGGAGTTTGACCAGGTGGCGTTGCAACCGCAACAATTGCGTGTCAATGGATCCGAAATTGATGCGGCTTACCAGCAGGTTCCCAAAAACCTGCTATCGGCTATTCGTTTGGCCTGTCGCAACGTAGAAGCCTTTCACAAAAAGCGTGTTCCGAAGAGTTGGGTCGAGTTTGAAAAAAACGATGTCGTTCTGGGTAAACGCTATACCCCCGTTGATCGGGCTGGACTCTACATCCCTGGCGGGCGAGCAGCCTATCCCAGCACGGTGATTATGAATGCCATCCCGGCACGGGTTGCGGGAGTGCCGCGCATTGTGATGGCAACGCCGCCAGGAACCCAGTCTATCAATCCAGCCATTTTGGTTGCGGCTCAGGAAGCTGGAGTTACAGAGATTTATCGAGTGGGTGGGGCTCAGGCGATCGCCGCCCTAGCCTATGGCACTGAAACGATTCCCAAGGTGGATGTAATCAGTGGCCCTGGTAACATCTATGTCACCCTCGCCAAAAAACTGGTGTATGGAACCGTTGGGATTGATTCTCTAGCAGGGCCATCCGAGGTACTGGTTATTGCCGACGAAACCGCTAACCCGGTTTACGTCGCTGCCGACCTCCTGGCGCAAGCCGAACATGACCCCCTCGCCGCCGCTATTTTGCTAACCCCTGATCCGAAGCTAGCAAAAGCGACAGCAGCTGAAGTCGAACGGATGTTGGTGAACCATCCCCGGCGTATGCTGACCGAGAAGGCGATCGCCAACTATGGATTAGTTGCTATCGTCGATTCCCTTGATGTGGCCGCTGAGTTATCCAACGAGTTTGCCCCTGAGCACCTCGAGTTGGAAGTGGCCGATCCCTGGGCTTTGATGGAGAGCATTCGCCATGCTGGGGCAATTTTCCTGGGGCAGTCTACTCCAGAAGCTTTGGGCGATTACCTAGCAGGGCCGAACCACACTCTACCGACTTCGGGTGCTGCACGCTATGCCTCTGCGCTCAGCGTCGAGACCTTCATGAAGCATTCCAGTATCATTCATTATTCTCCAGCGGCCCTCAACGAAGTGGCGGATGCAGTGATTGATCTAGCCACAGCTGAAGGGTTGCCTTCCCACGCTGATTCGGTCAAGCTTCGTGTTCAGGGTGAGCCCTCAAAAAGGCGTCTCTCCGATCCCCACTCTCCTGACATGGGTAACAGGGAGACCCGTTGAGGAACGTGCGAATAACAAAATCCTGAAGGTGTGATTTGCTCCGGGAGCTTAAGCTGCGGGCGATCGCACCGCCTTATCCTGTTCTAGGAACTGCCGTAGACGCATCAGAGCGAGGGTATGTCCTAAGCTCAGAGGCAGCAATGAGATCCCCTCTAGAGAGGACTGAATCCACCCATCTCCCCAATGCCAGTGGTGGAATCCATCAATACCCTGGCTCAAAAGCAATCCCAGTGCATTGTCGTTAACAAACTCCACCTGATGCCGCACTGCAATTGGCCCTGTCCAGGTGGTAAAGACTATACCTGGAGTCAGCTCCAGCGGCACACCTTCAGAAAACCGCTGAAGTAAGCTCCACCTCTGCCATTGATCGCTTCGCAGGAGGCTGTGGCGGATGGCAGCTTCTGTCGCTTCCACTTCAATGCGCAGGCTGGTTTGCTGAAATTGTCCTAACATCGCGATTTGCTACCGTCCATAACTATTGCTCGTGCTGCCATCGCTTGCTTAACGAATTGGCTAGTAGATAGTGGCGGTCTGTGCCTAATCTCATCGTTCAGCAGAGACGCAGGCTTGCTTCCTGAGCCTAGCACGCAGACTCGGAAAGCCCTGGTTGGGCAACCCACTTTCTGCAAAGCACATAGACCGATCATTTACAGCCAGGATAACGTTGGGCGCCGCATACCCCTAACGTTACTCGTCTGGCTCAATCGTGCTGGTCAGCCCATTGGTTTTCAAGTTTTCGCTGTAGAACTCAGCATGCTCTTGCGCACAGACAATCACCAGCGCAATGCCATTGGTGTGCGCTTCCATCATGATGCTGACGGCTTGAGGAACGGTCAGGCTGTTAACTGTTTTGAGGAGCGTCTGAACGACATGCTCCATGGAATTAAAGTCGTCGTTGTGTAACAACACCTTGTAGCGGGGCGCATGACGGACAGTAGTCGAACGTTGTTCAATCGTTTGAACGGCCACGACGCAAGTGCCTCCTAGTTGCTAAATGTCAAGTCTAATAGAGTCGATAGAAGAAAATAGTCCATAGAAGGATGATACGGAGTGGTCAAAATCCATGACTCAACCACCCCCCATAGTAAATGCCAGACGACGCAACGGCGATCACCACACCTCTTTCTAAACACCTACGTATTTTCTTAAACTTTCTAAATATTTTAAGATAGGTCGCTCGTCTACGGCAATTCTTGATGCGTATTTCCCTCAAACTACCAGAGAGTGGAACGAAGGCAGTGATGTTTGGACAATCAACAGCAAGTGTGCATTCAGATACCATTGAAAATTTGTCGAAAATGAGCCCCCAATGAGAGGGGAGGTGTACCTCCCCTCTCATTGGGGGCTTTTGGGGGAGTTCGTTTGGAACGAATCCCCTAACCAGGGAAGCCGAACGAAAGACTTAGAAACGACTCAATCACGAATTTCAACAAGAAGCGGGAACAAGTTTAATGCGTCCGGCGTCCATCTCTGACATCAGCAGCTCCAATGCTTCGTAGTCAACCTCAGAAATAAAACCCAGGCGAGTCAGTTCTGAATTGATAGCGTTCTCGATATCAGGGGTCAGTTGCTTGAGGTATAAGGCCTTTGAAACCAGCTGGCGAATGGCATGTGTGGAGTTCATGGGTGTGCGATTCCTGAAACGTGCGATTAAAACTTATTGTGCGCAGGTTCTAGCTTCAGGAAAGTGATTTGCCCCTAAACAACCCCGTGATTTGGATCACCGCGATCGCCCTCAATCGCTGCCTGCTCCAGAAGATTAGCTATTATCCACATCCCCCACGCATCGCCCTACCTAATGCCGATCTTGACCCATAGGGGTATAGACAACGGTTTGGGCGAAACAGAGATAATCTGTGTGCTGGAACGAGCTAGCATTATAAAGTTTTATCTTTCAAGACAACAGTTTGTATCACTGTGTACATACGTCTAAAGATGCTTGTTGCGATAGTTAGCTCGTAATATAAACAGGTTACAACTGAAAAATCTGAACCATCCTGATGAGTCGTAACTTCAATAGCAAGGCAATCGGGTCTCGATTGACTGTATGAGGTTGGCCTAATGACTCTCTTTGATTTTCTACAGGTACAGGATTACAAAATGCAGAAGCTACTCGTGAAGCCTTCGGTGGTTGTTGTCCAGCCCACTGGAGACATCAATGCCTCGAATGCTAATGCTCTCCAGCAACAATTGGAAAAGGCTGTAAGTTCTCAGCCCAATCCCTTTGTATTGGTGGATATGAGCCATGTGACGTCCTTGGATAGTGCCGGTCTAATGTCGCTAGTCGCGGCTATGAATTTGGCACAAGAGAAGGACTTGGGATTTGGGCTATGCGCTCTACCCCCATCCATTCGTATCGTTTTAGAGGTGACTCAGCTCGATCAGGTCTTCCAAGTCTTCGCCGATCGCATCGCTTGCGAAGCCACATTGAGCTAACCTCTCATCAAAAACCTATCAGTGTTTTTGATAGCTAGTATCAACATATTTTGATGCTTCTTCTTTTGAGGGTATTGCTTGCAAAACCTCTAGCGGTACTAATTCATTTGGAAAGATTTCACAACCGACTCAACGGTTTGGACGTCTTTCCATCCAAACTTCGACAATCCATTCAAGGGTCGACAACGAATAAGGGCGTTCAACACTCTACCCAGTTCAGTGCAACCTTGCTCAGGGCGATATAGAGTCTTGAAATTTCCAGAATCGTCAATATCCGACCGACGTCTAGCCTCAGACTCGCCAACCGCTCCTATACTATGGAGACGTACTCATTGGTAGGTGCTCTGAGGTTTTTTTGTGGCGATCGCACTCGAACAATTGCTCACATCCAATGTTTCTCGTCCGGCGCGGTATCTCGGGAATGAGCTGGGAGCCATCCACAAGCCCTGGGATGAGGCCAGGGTGCGGTGGGCCCTAACCTATCCCGAAGTGTATGAGGTCGGCGCATCCAACCTGGGTCACATCATTCTCTACAGTATTTTGAATGCTCAGCCCCGGCAGTTGTGCGATCGCGCCTATCTTCCTGCTCCCGATCTAACCGCTAAGCTCAAAGCAACTCAGACGCCTCTGTTTGCGGTTGAATCGCGGCGAGTTTTGACCGACTTCGATATTCTTGGCTTCAGCCTAAGCTATGAGCTAGGCGCGACTAATATTCTGGAAATGCTGACCCTGGCAGGCATTCCCCTCACCTGGCAAGAGCGATCGCACCACTCACCTTGGGCTGAAATCGGCGACAGCATGCCGTTTATTTTTGCCGGGGGACAAACGGCCACCTCCAACCCTGAACCCTATGCCGACTTCTTTGACTTCATTGCTCTGGGGGATGGCGAGGAGTTGTTACCCGAAATCGGGCTGGTGCTAGACGAAGCTAAAGCCCAGGGGTGGAGTCGCGAGGCCACGCTGCTGGATCTGACACAGGTTCCGGGTGTCTACGTCCCACGGTTTTATGACCTCCAATCCGATGGCTCAGTCCAGCCCAATCATCCCGACGTACCTGCACGGGTGCTCCGTCGCGTCGCAACACCGATTCCCGCCTACTCCATTGGCCTAGTGCCTTTCGTGGAAACCGTCCACGATCGCCTGGTGATTGAAATCCGTCGTGGATGCACCCGAGGGTGCCGCTTTTGCCAACCGGGGATGCTCACCCGTCCCGCTCGGGATGTTGAACCCTCTGCCGTGGTCGAAGCGATCGAGGAGGGGATGCGGGTAACAGGATATAACGAGTTTTCTCTGTTGTCCCTCAGTTGTTCCGATTACCTTTCCCTGCCAGCCGTCGGGATGGAGGTAAAAAATCGCCTCCGAGGGGAAAATATTTCCCTCAGCCTCCCCAGCCAGCGGGTCGATCGCTTTGACGAAAACATCGCCAACATCATCGGTGGCACACGCCAGGGCAGCCTCACCTTTGCCCCCGAAGCCGGTACGCAGCGGATGCGTGACATTGTAAACAAGGGGCTCACTAACGAAGAGCTGTTGCGAGGCGTTAAAACCGCTTATGAAGAAGGGTGGAACCGGGTGAAGCTTTATTTCATGATTGGCTTGCCCGGAGAGACCGATGCTGATGTGCTGGGCATTGCAGAAACCATGCGCTGGTTGCAGCGAGAATGCCGTGGCAAGGGGCGGAAATCCCTGGGTTTCAATGTCACCATTTCAAACTTCACCCCCAAGCCCCATACGCCGTTCCAGTGGCATTCGGTTTCCACCACTGAGTTCACGCGCAAGCAAGCCATGCTGAAGGCAGAGTTTCGCACCATTCGTGGCATCAAAGCTAACTTCACGGATGTGCGAATCTCAGCCATGGAAGATTTTGTTGGGCGAGGCGATCGCCGCCTTGCCCCGGTCATCCGTCGAGCTTGGGAGCTAGGGGCGGGCATGGATGCCTGGTGGGAAAGCCAGGATAAGGCCTTTGCCGCTTGGACACAGGCGATTGCCGAAGCTGGATTAGCCTGGAAGTATCGTCAGGTTGACCAAGGGGAGTGGAATATCTTTCACGAAACGGACGAGGGCAATGCAGCCGCCACCGAACGGCAGACTGGCGATCGCTACGATGCTCCCTTGCCCTGGGACCACATCGATACAGGAATTGCTAAAAGCTGGTTGAAAGACGACCTACTTCGGGCTCTGGAAGCCGCCACTGTTCCCGACTGTGCCTTCGATGGATGCTCCCACTGTGGCGTCTGTGGCACTGACTTTGGCCACAACATCGTCATTCCTCCCCCAGAAATCCCTGCTTTTGCGGGTCAGTTTGTCCCCAATACCGATCGAGTTCAGCGCCTCCGCCTCTGGTTTGGCAAATTGGGAGAAATGCGTTTTATCGGACATCTCGACTTGATGCGGTTGTTGGATCGAGCCGTCCGACGCGCCAGCTTACCTGTTTCCTTCAGTGGCGGCTACCATCCTGGGCCTCGCATCATGCCTGCGTTTGCCCTGTCCCTGGGAGTCACCAGCTCTGGGGAAATTGCCGACTTTGACCTGACGGAGGAAATGGAACCGGCCCAGTTCCTCGAAAAGCTAGCTGCCCAGTTGCCGGTTGAGATGCCCTTGTATCGAGTAGAGGCGATCGCCCCCAACAGTTTGCCAGCTGCTCGCGAGGTCGAGCGAGCCGAATATCACATCACCCTGCAAACCGCACTGAACCCTATGGCAGAGCCAATGGATCCTGTTCTGCCCTGGCAACAGTGGATTGATGAGATTCTCCAGTCAGACGAGATCTTGCTGGAGCAAACCTCAAAATCGGGCAAAACCTATCACATCAACGGACGCGATCGCCTCCAGCAGCTAAAGCGGGTTACTGAGTTACCTGTAGACTTGGCCTTTATGCAAACGCATGCCGACCACGCCATCCATCTACGCTACGTTGGCACCTGTCGCAACGATGGCACCCTGCTACGACCAGAGCATGTAGCTCAAATGGTGGGACAGGTGTCCGGTCAACCCATCCAGCTTTTGCATATTCATCGCAGTCAGCTCTGCCTTGCCCAAACCAACTGAACATGGCTATAGCTTTTTAGACAACTAGGACTTACGCATTTGGTACGACAACCCAAAGCAGTTTGATGATTTTTGGAGCGCTCTGCGCTCCAAAAATCATCAAACTGCTTAAGTCCTGACAACGTTGTCAGTTGACCTTGCAGGCTATATCGATGCCCCATTTCTCCTGCTGAGATACGCAGGAATCAGCCTGGGAGTTGCCTTTCAAATCGAAGTAAATCTTGAAAAAAGCTAAAATGGTAGGCAGATTGCTTTACTTGGTTGGCAAAAAGGCTGACAGGAGAAGGGCGATCAGGCTATGCTGATTGCGAGGTTGTGCTGTGAGGTTGCATCCCTGCAGTTTCATGAATCCGCATCTCTCCGAACATTCAATTCACCAAATGTTCAAGCGGATGTCGATTTGTTGCAGCACATACCCTATCACGCGCTATAATTCCTCACAAAGTACGCTGAAGTGAATTGGGTAGCCCTTGAAGTGCCAGCGGCACGCGAGTTGAGAACTTTGGGGTTATTTATCCAACGCTTCCGCAGGAATTTTTACAACCTCATGGGCAGCTTGGGTGCCTGGTTTAGACAGACGAGGATTTTTTGTGCGATGCTGATTGGCCGCGCACTTAGTGATATTGAGGAGCTAGCAGATGGATAAATGGGGAGGGGCGATCGCCACTGACCCTACCGTCTGTTGCAAGATTTCTTTCTTGGGGCAGTGTTTGCCCGAAGCGTTTATGTCAGGACTGTGTAAGTTCCAAGGCCAGGCAATAGAAATACGCCCGATGCGCTACCTACACATCCCTTCTATGCATTGAGGACATTCATGTCAAAACAAATTGTAATTGCCGAGCAACATCGGATTGCCGCCGTTTTTTCAGAGGATCAGATTCAGGAACTCATCGTCGCTACCGGTAGCCACCAAGTGGGGGATATCTACCTCGGTATCGTTGAAAACGTTCTTCCTGGGATTGATGCGGCTTTCGTCAATATTGGTGATAGTGAGCGCAATGGGTTCATCCACGTCTCAGATCTTGGTCCCCTGCGTCTCAAAAAGTCGATGGCTCCCATCACTGAACTGCTCCTCCCGCAGCAAAAGGTGCTAGTTCAAATCATGAAAGAGCCGACGGGAAACAAAGGCCCTCGGCTGACGGGGAACATCACCCTCCCCGGTCGCTATCTGGTGCTGATGCCGTTTGGGCGAGGGGTCAATCTTTCTCGGCGCATCCGTAACGAAAGCGAACGCAATCGCCTGCGAGCCCTGGCTATCCTTGTCAAACCGGCAGGGATGGGATTGTTAGTGCGCACCGAAGCGGAAGGGGTTAGCGAAGATGCCATTATCGAAGACTTAGAACTGCTGCAAAAACAATGGGAAACGGTGCAGCAAGAAGCCCTCAATAGTCGTCCTCCCTGTTTGCTGAACCGGGATGACGACTTCATCCAGAGGGTGCTGCGCGATGTCTACAGTGCTGAAGTCAACCGGATTGTGGCCGATTCGCAATCGGGGATGAAGCGAGTAAAGCAACATTTGACCAATTGGGGTAGTGGACAAACCCCATCCGTGGTCATTGACCAGCACCGTGAGAAAGCGGACATCCTCGAATATTTCCGCGTCAATGCAGCCATTCGAGAAGCGCTTAAGCCTCGCGTGGATCTGCCATCCGGTGGCTACATCATCATCGAGCGCACCGAAGCCTTGACCGTCATTGACGTCAACTCCGGTTCCTTTACCCGCTCTGCCACTGCACGGGAAACAGTTCTCTGGACAAACTGTGAAGCGGCCGATGAAATTGCCCGCCAGCTTCGCTTGCGCAACATCGCTGGGGTGATTGTGGTGGACTTCATTGACATGGACTCCCACCGCGATAAGTTGCAGGTGTTGGAACAGTTCAATAAGGCCCTGCGGGCTGACAAGGCTCGCCCCCAGATTGCCCAGTTGACGGAGTTGGGCTTGGTGGAGCTAACCCGGAAGCGCCAAGGTCAAAATATTTATGAATTGTTTGGTCGCCCCTGTCCTACCTGTGCTGGGTTGGGGAATTTGGTACATCTACCGAATGAGCCGGAAGATGCTCTGCATGCCCTTGAAGATAGCCGCGTCTTGTCCAATGTTCGCCCTGCTGTTCGGCTTGCCCCTGACGATAATGGAGGCAGATTTACTGAGGCCAGTGGGGACGACCTGTTGACCGCCAGCCTGACTAGCCATCCCAGCTACCAGGAACGTAGTAAGCCCGATCGCCGACGCAGCAAGCGAGGGGGGCGATCGCGTAATGGCGACTCCTCTCGCAAGTCTAGCCGTGGGTCGCTTGCTGAAACATCTCCCCTGCCAGCCGATGCGCTTCCTAGCCTTGATGCTACACCGGAGGTACCTGTCGAAAAAACGGTTAACGGCAAATCCGCTAAGGAAGGTCGCTCCGAACGTGGTGGGCGATCGCGCCGGGAAAAAGCGCCAGCTGAACCCCCGGAAACCATTAATGTTGAAATGACGCCGGATGAGCAGGAACTTTATGCCATGATGGGCATCTCTCCGCTGGTTTTGGCGAGGGAAACGGTCAAAGATCCTAAAAATGCCATCATATCGGTCTACTTGCCTGGCATGGCTCCGCCATCACCTGCACCCGAGATTGGAAAAAATGGTCATGCTGATGCTGATGAACCGATCAATGAACCGTTAGGCAGCGAAGAGAATACTCAGGCTGAACTAGACCTTGTGTCCATTGACGGGAGCACCAGCGAGCCGGATGGTGAAGTCGATGCGATCACTCAGGTTGATGATGCCAAAGCTGAAGAAAGTGCGGCCTCCGATAGTTCAACAACGAATCGTCGCCGTCGCCGTCGTTCCTCCGCTCGCTCTAGTTAGCCGACCATCGAGACAGTTCCAACTGCTCGGGTTGTACCCAAACGCGTAGCGCTATAATTGGCCGATGAGCAACATCATTGCAGGAGTGGATGAGGTTGGGCGCGGTGCGATTTTTGGTCCCGTAGTTGCTGCGGCTGTCATCCTCCCTGAACCTGGAGTCGAACATTTGGTGCAGTTGGGGCTGACCGACAGTAAGAAGCTATCTCCCGAAAAGCGTACTGCTCTTTTCCCTGAGATCCTGTCCCATGCCACCACTTGCAAAATTGGCATGGCTTCTGTCCACGAAATCGAGCGCATCAATATCCTCAATGCCTCGTTGCTGGCCATGAAGCGGGCGATCATTCGCTTAGAACCATCCCCTACCTTCTGCCGTATTGATGGCAATCGCCCGGTTAACGATCTCCCGTTTCCCCAGGAAACCATCATTAAGGGCGACCTCCTTCATAGCGAAATTGCCGCAGCCAGTGTCATAGCTAAGGTTTGGCGCGATCGCCTGATCACGCGTCTCGCTCAACGCTATCCTGGATATGATCTAGCATCAAACAAAGGGTATGGAACCGTGAGCCATCGACGGGCGATCGCAACACTGGGTTTTTCCTCGCAGCATCGCCGAAGCTTCAAAATCAACACGGCAATCGAACAAATGGATTTATTGCCTCAGCAGGAAAACACGTCTGCTACGGGAGTTTAGGTCTACGCCTTGATATAGCGGTGTGCAACCGCACCAAGTACAGAATTGGTTGTGTGTGGGCGCGTTGCGCCCACACACAACCGTACTTAACCAATGCGCATAGCGCTATATTGGGGATGATCTTTCCTTGAAAACCTTGCAGTTCAAGCCGTTCAAAACGTGATTGGCGAGTGCGGAGCGCGATACCCGTAGCCTAGGATAGCGATCCTTTGGGGGAAAGCCGCTGCGTGTTGTTGGGAATGTGAGCAACTTTTCCACTTTCGGACAATTGAGCCGTAACCCATTCTCGATAATCCACTAAGAGCTGGTGGGCTAACCGCTGTTTGATGGTCATCAAAATACTTTTTAGCAGCGTGTTTCCTGTGCTCTCTATCAACACCTTCGGGGTAAGCCAAAACATCGGCGGGATACTGACTTGAACTTGCAAATCGGCCTTGCCATCGAGACGCGTTTGCCCTGCAACCAGAATGGGTGAAAGATAACCACTCAAATCAAGGTGAAAATGCTTTTTCAAAGCCTCAATTCCTAACACTTCGCAGTTAGTGGCTTGTAAATGGATAGTTCCCTGAGCATCCGCTTCTATGCGCAGATCAACAATGGGTTGCAAACTCAGGCTCAGGAAACGTAGCGGACGCATTTTGAAACGAAATTCATTTTGCCCCAGCACCTCCACGCGGCTTGGATCCATTAGAGCCTGGACCAATCGACGAGGCTGCCGAAGATAATGCTGAACCGGAATGGATAATTCGGGTACAGCTAAATCGACCGTTTGCGTTGCATGAAACTGAGCATTCATCGTCATAAAAGAATTGACTAAACGTTCATTGTTAACATGATTGACGTATCAAGATAGATACCAATTATCGAGATCCCTGCTATCTTTACAGCGAGTGTTGCGCCACTGAATGTTGCATTTCCCTTGACCCCTGAAGATTGGATCCATCCCGAGGAAACAAGGTGTAACCGATCATTAAGGGATTATAAGTCTTCAGGGGATATGAAACATGACCCCCTTCATCGATTGTTGTAATCTCGACGAATCGCTATACCTATTTGAGAAGTAGAATCTTTCCTGTCAAAGCCCTGCTTCCAACTTAGGCGAAGTTAATGCCTTATTGCTATCGGGATACCGTACAAGCATAGGGATGAGAGCTACCTGGAGCAACAGCTACTTTGCCGCACGCAAGTGGTTTATCTAATCGAAATGGTTGCGATCGCCATCCAGATGGCCTGAAAAAGCCGTTAAAACGCACTGATGTTCTAACGAAATGATTATTATGCTACTTATATCTTTTGTAACAGCCAGTGTCTATGATGCGTTCTATTGCTTACCTCGGGCCTGAAGGAACCTATGCTGAAACCGCTGCCATCCATTGGGCCGGTTTGCTGCGAGAGTTTACTGGGCAAACGGCAAACCTATGTCCTTATCCCAGCATTACTCAGGTCTTACAAGCAACGGCTCAACAGGCAACATGCTTTTCTGTTGTTCCTGTAGAAAACTCTATTGAGGGGAGTGTGACGACGACGCTCGATACCCTGTGGAATATGGCAGAGCTACAAATTCACTACGCGCTCGTTCTGCCCATCTCCCATGCCCTTATTTCTCAAGCCAAGTCAATCGAGGATATCCAAATCATCTACTCTCATCCGCAAGCGATCGCCCAATGCCAGATTTGGATAGAGAAACGGCTCCCCAATGTAAAGTTGATTCCGACCCGATCCACCACTGAAGCGCTCCAACATCTGCCAGCCGACGCATTGAGCGGGGCGATCGCCTCTCTCCGCGCAGCAAGCCTATACAACATGCCGACCCTGGCACATCCAATCAACGATCATCCCGACAACTGCACACGATTTTGGGTGCTGAGCCGTGAAGCGTCGCCAGGCGGTAGTTATACATCACTGGCGTTTAGTGTTCCAGCGAATGTGCCAGGGGCGCTTGTTTGGCCACTACAAACCTGTGCGCAGCGAGGTATTAACCTCAGTCGGATTGAGTCACGCCCAACCAAGCGATCGCTCGGTGACTACCTCTTCTTTTTGGATTTGGAGGGCAACGCCAGTGATCAAAGAGTGCAAGACGCGTTAAAAGAGATGCGAGGTATCACCGAGACCCTCAAAATCTTCGGGAGTTACGACATCCTCACGATCAAGAGTGAAATTTGAGTGCGTCATCAATCTTGTAAGGCATCCCGTGGAAATGCATCTTTAAGGGCGACCCGAGCTGCAAAGCTGCTCCGGGTGGAGGACAAAATTTCTGCCTCACGCTCTAATCGCTCAGCCGTCGTCAGCATTTCGAGCAAGCTTTGCTGCTCATCGGCAGCGTTGTGCAGGTTGTGAGCAATCCAATAGGACAATTCCAGCGGTGTATCAGGAATACTTTCAGGAATCCTTGGCTCTTGCCCCATCAACTTCGCCGTTAAGTGAATCACGTCTCTCAACAGCAGATCAACCTGCTGGGCCAACGGTTGCAAGTCCTGATCGCTGGGTTGGTCTTCAATCCACTCAACCAGCCCAACTCGAAACGGACGCTCACGCACGTAGTTCAACACGCGAAACCGTTGTTGCCCAAACGTCATAATCTTCATCCGATCATCGGGAAGACGATGATGGTTAGTGATTTCTGCACAACACCCAACGCTTGCAATGCTGTTGTCTGCTGGATCAAACATCACCACTCCAAAACGGCCATCACTTTCAAGCACAGTGTTGACCATCATGCGGTATCGAAATTCGAAGATGTGAAGCGGCAAAGGTTGTCCCGGAAATAAGACAACATTCGGTAAGGGAAATAGAGGAAGCTCACGAACTGTCACGGAGGAGGGAAAAGTCATTGCGGTCGTCTAGGGGTTAGGAATCGGTCTGAACTAGAACAGAACCGTTGCATAGCACGCAGTTTGACTACAGACATGCAACAAATACTCTCCCTTAGTCTATCGCATCCCCCCTGGCTCCCCAAGAAAAGGAGCTTTTTCCGGGAATAGGCATTCTATGGTTCACTGCTTCTAAAGTTTCACTTCAATATCGACTCCTGCAGGTAAGTCGAGCTTCATCAGAGCGTCGATTGTCTTAGACGAGGGCTGATAAATATCAATAATGCGTCGATGGGTACGGGTCTCAAAGTGTTCCCGAGAATCCTTATCGACGTGGGGTGATCGCAAAACGCAATAGATCCGACGCTTCGTGGGTAATGGAATTGGCCCAATCGCGGTCGCATTTGTGCGGTTCGCCGTATCTACAATCTTCTCGCAGGAGGTATCAAGGAGACGCCGATCAAAAGCTTTGAGGCGAATGCGGATTTTTTGCTGCTGAATAGTTGCCATAAAAAGAGATGTCCGGGATGTCCAAAATTGCCTAAGCGGTTCAAACTATCTAACTGTCAAGGTTCTGTTCAAGTGATGAAACCCATCAACACAAACAAATCGTGTTCAGATAGGAATGTCTACAGACAGACTTCGTATTCGTAATGGTGTTGTACTGCCCAAAGCCTCGCGTAGCCTACGGATTAGGGGCAACCTGATTCATTTAACAGGCTGCCCTAATAAACCCTTCAAAATCGTCTATTTTACGATCTTGGAAACAACGCCTGCACCGATGGTACGACCACCCTCACGGATGGCAAAGCGCATCCCCTGTTCGATGGCGATCGGGTTGATTAGCTCAACCGTCATCTTGATCCGGTCACCCGGCATTACCATTTCGGCTGAACTTCCATCATCGGCGGTGAAGGATGCAATCGTTCCAGTTACGTCGGTTGTACGCACATAGAACTGGGGCTTGTAGCCTTTGAAGAAGGGGGTTTTCCGTCCACCTTCTTTATCGGTCAGAATGTAGACCTCACCCTCAAACTGGGTGTGTGGCGTGATAGAACCGGGCTTGGCTAGAACCATTCCCCGCTCGATTTGCTCTTTCTGAATACCCCGAAGCAGAAGACCAGCGTTGTCACCCGCCATCCCTTCATCCAGAGTCTTCTTGAACATTTCAATCCCAGTCACCGTGGTGTTGAGGGTTTCACGGATACCAACAATCTCAACCGTGTCACCTACCTTGATTTTGCCCCGCTCGATCCGCCCAGTTGCAACGGTTCCACGACCTGTAATAGAGAAAACATCTTCTACGGCCATGAGGAAAGGTTTATCAACAGCCCGTTCTGGGGTTGGGATATGCTCGTCAACAGCATCCATCAGCTCATAGATTTTATCCACCCAATCGTTATCACCCCGCTTGGTGTCAGGACTGGAAATCATGGCTTCGAGTGCCATCAAACCTGAACCCGCGATAAAGGGAATCTCGTCGCCATCAAATTCGTATTCGCTCAGAAGCTCACGTAGTTCCAACTCGACTAGTTCGAGTAGTTCTTCGTCATCCACTTGGTCAACTTTGTTGAGGAAGACAACAATACTGGGAACACCAACCTGACGCGCCAGCAGGATGTGCTCTTTGGTCTGAGGCATAGCGCCATCGGTTGCCGCAACCACTAGGATTGCACCATCCATCTGAGCTGCACCTGTGATCATATTTTTCACATAGTCAGCATGACCGGGACAATCCACATGAGCATAGTGACGGGTCTCGGTTTCATACTCTACGTGAGCCGTATTAATCGTGATACCCCTTGCTTTCTCTTCAGGAGCCGCATCGATATCTTCGTAGTTCCGAGCTAGAGCCGCACCACCCGCTGCCAGCGTCATGGTAATCGCAGCCGTGAGGGTGGTTTTACCGTGGTCAACGTGACCAATGGTGCCAATGTTAACGTGTGGTTTATTCCGTTCGAATTTTGCGCGTGCCATGAGTCTACTTATCCCTAAATTACTAAGCGTTCCCTTTGTTCTTCACAACAATCGATTCAGCTACGTTGCGAGGTACCTCGCTGTACTCACTGAATTCCATTGAGAAAATGCCCCGACCTTGGGTCTTCGACCGAATGTCAGTAGCATAACCAAACATCTCGGCCAACGGAACCTTAGACATCACTTTTGCAATGCTCTGATCCGTTTCTTGTCCTTCTATATGCCCACGACGGGAATTAAGGTCGCCGATAACGGTCCCGATAAATTCTTCGGGGACTTCTACTTCAACCTTCATCATAGGCTCTAGAAGGACAGGAGATGCTTTAAGTACAGCATCTTTGATTGCCATGGAAGCAGCAATCTTAAATGCCATCTCAGAGGAGTCCACCTCGTGGTAAGACCCATCGGTCAGCGTTACCTTGAGGTCAATCGTAGGATATCCGGCATAGATACCTGTTTCACAAGCTTCTTTAATGCCCTGTTCTACAGAAGGAATATATTCCTTCGGGATGACACCACCTACGATTTTTGAAACAAACTCGAAGCCTGACCCTGACTCGCTGGGGTCAACTTTAATGACGACATGCCCATACTGTCCCTTACCGCCGCTTTGCCGAGCATACTTACACTCTTGTTCGACGGGCTTGCGAATCGTTTCGCGGTAGGCAACTTGGGGGGCACCCACATTTGCTTCAACCTTGAACTCCCGCTTCATGCGATCGACAAGGATGTCGAGATGCAATTCTCCCATCCCAGCAATAACTGTCTGGTTTGTTTCCGGATCGATACTAACGCGGAATGTCGGATCTTCTTCCGAAAGTGACTGTAATGCCTTGGAGAGCTTATCCATGTCTTGCTTGGTTTTCGGCTCTACGGCAACAGATATCACCGGCTCGGGGACATACAACGATTCCAAAACGATGGGCTTAGAATCATCACAAATCGTATCCCCAGTGAAGGTATCTTTCAGGCCTAAAATTGCCCCCAGATCACCTGCCCGAAGTTCATCGACTTCGAGACGGTCATCAGCCTTCAGGATAATCAGACGCGAGATCCGCTCCTTCTTATCCTTGGAAGCATTGTAGATATAGCTACCTTTCTGCATAACCCCTGAGTAGACACGGACGAAGGTCAGGCGTCCATAGGGGTCAGACATCAATTTGAAGGCGAGAGCCGCTAGAGGTGCCGCGTCATCCGCAGGGCGCTCACCCGTTGAACCATCAGGAAGTAGCCCTTGAATCGGCGGTACATCCTCGGGGGATGGAAGATAGTTAATCACCGCATCCAGTAGGATCTGGACACCTTTATTCTTAAAGGCTGACCCACACAGCATGGGTACAATGCTGCCTTCAAGCGTTCCTTGGCGGAGTGCCTGGAGGATGTCAGTTTCGCTTAACTCTTCGCCTTCGAGGTATTTCTCCATGAGGCGATCGCTCGTCTCGGCGGCGGCTTCAACCAACTGCGTTCTGAATTCTTCAGCTTGCTCACGAACCTCATCTGGAATATCCGCCTCAACAATATCGGTTCCCAGATCATTGCGATAGAGATACGCTCGCATGCGAACCAAGTCGACGATCCCCTCGAAGTGATCTTCACTTCCAATCGGAACCTGGATCGGCACTGCATTCGTTCGCAGCCGACTTCTAACCTGTTCATAAACTCGGTAGAAATCAGCACCTGTCCGATCCATCTTGTTCACAAAAATGATTCGGGGTACCGAGTAACGGTCGGCTTGCCGCCACACAGTTTCAGTTTGCGGCTGAACTCCACCGACCGAGCATAAGACGGTAATCACACCATCTAATACCCGCATCGATCGCTCCACCTCAATAGTGAAATCGACATGTCCCGGTGTATCGATGATGTTGATTTTGTACTCTGGTTCGCCGTCTTGGGGCTGAGTTGGATCTTTGCGATCGCGCCGAGTCCAGGAGGTACTGATTGCAGCTGCCGTAATCGTAATTCCCCGCTCTCGTTCCTGCGCCATCCAGTCCGTCACGGTGTTGCCATCGTGTACCTCGCCAATCTTGTGAACGACACCCGAGTAGAAAAGGATGCGCTCAGTCGTTGTGGTCTTTCCGGCATCAATATGAGCCGCAATCCCAATATTTCGGACTCTTTCTAGCGGGGTGCTACGTGCCACAGCCTCCTCCCTGATGACTATCGCAACTAAACAGAATGGCTCTGTTAAGATTCTATACTTTTTGCCCCGTACTCGCTGAGCAGGCAGCTTATCGAATACCTGGAAAAGATAACGTGTTGCGACTACTTATTAAGCCAATGCTTGACCAACGAAAAACCATGGAATGTCAGAACAAAACGATCCAAAAAGCTTATTAATCATGAAACAAGCAACCGCAATCTAAGAGGCAAAAACGCCTAGAAGCGATAGTGGGCAAATGCTTTATTCGCTTCTGCCATTTTGTGAGTTTCCTCACGCTTACGGATAGAGCTTCCAGTCTCATTCGCAGCGTCCATTAATTCATTGGCTAAACGCATCGACATGGTTTTGCCCGCTCGGCTCCTAGAAAATTGAATCAACCAGCGCAGCGCCAGAGCTGTCCCACGATCAGACCGTACTTCCATGGGCACTTGATAGGTGGCTCCACCAACACGACGAGCTTTAACCTCAACCAATGGAGTTGCATTCTTAACCGCGCGCTCAAACATTTCTAGCGGCTCGCCACCCGTCCGTTCTTCAATAATCTTGAACGCATCGTAAACAATACGATGCGAAAGCGATTGCTTGCCAGAACGCATTAAACGTCTAACTAGCATGGTGACCAGACGGCTATTGTAAGTTGGGTCTGGAGGAACAGGACGTTTTTGGACAACAGTACGACGAGACATGATGAGTGAAGAATAGGGTGGATGATAAACAGAATAATCAGATCGTGATACGAAGCAGGATGCAGTAAACCTCAGAAGGACATTGCGGTCAAAAACCAGTATCCGATGTCCTCAACGGAGGAGGATGCTCCTTAAATCTCATTCGCTCTCGAGCCATCTGATGCGAGAAGAATCATCTCAAATCTCTCTCGAAATGGCTCTCAAAGGAACAGCAATGAGACCTTTTCAACACATTCCTCGAAAGGACGAGCGAACATAGGGAATGGGCTTATCAGTGAGCCTTCAAAGCGTAGAGCAACAGCGATCAACAAACTGGAACAGCAATCTGTTAAACACAACAAGCGATGAGTTGCATAGGGTGCAAGCTTAGAGCCAATGTTACTTAGGACGCTTTGCCCCGTACTTTGAACGCCCCTGCTTCCGATCTTTAACACCAGCGGTATCTAGCGTTCCGCGAACGATGTGATAACGCACACCTGGTAGATCCTTGACCCGACCTCCACGAATCATGACCACCGAGTGTTCCTGCAAGTTGTGTCCGATCCCAGGGATGTATGCCGTGACCTCAAAACCGGATGTTAGGCGAACCCGCGCGACCTTACGGAGGGCGGAATTGGGCTTTTTGGGCGTAGTAGTGTAGACGCGCGTGCAGACGCCCCGACGTTGCGGACAACTTTTCAGTGCAGGTGATTTCGTCTTCTGCTTAATTTGCTGGCGCTCACTACGGATGAGCTGCTGAATGGTGGGCATGGATGGTTCGCTTGGTACTTATTCTTCAGAGTTCAAGAAGTTTTCACAGTCTACAAGAATAACAATTTCTGTGAAATTCTGTCAATCCTCGCCATGATATAGCGCTACATACTTCAGCGAAACCCAAGAAAGCTCTTCGAAAGCCAGGCAGCGTTTGGCTTTCGAAAAAATATCTGGTCTCATTTCAATACGTAAGGCTTGACTAGAATCAGGTCTGCTATGGGGTTGATGCAACGACGGAAAATGATGCACCACATCCACAGGTTTCTGTGGCATTAGGATTATGGAAGCGAAACCCGCCCCCCATCAAGTCTTGCGCAAATTCTAGCGTTATTCCATCTAGCTGCGGAAGAAACTCGGGGGCGATCGCAATCCTCAGATCTTCCCAATCCCATATCTGATCCGTTGGCAGCAGCGTAGCGGAGGGGGTGAGCGTGTAAACCAAACCCGAGCAGCCACCTTGTTGAACGCCTAGCCGAAACGCACGATTTTCTGGAGTGCGGCCCGTGTCAATTAAGCGCCGCACTTCTTGAGTTGCTTCTGGACTGAGATAGATCATATTGTGGACAATGGATGAGCCAAGATATTTGCTGCTGTCATGTGATCCAACGTTATGGAATAACAGGAACGCAGATCTACAGCCTTACGATTGTAGAGAGATGGGCAACTAAATGGAAGCAGTAGGCATGTTGATATGGGCGATCGCTCCACTGCTGAAGAGAAAATCTGAATTCAAAGAAAAATCTGATTTTTTCTAGAACCTTTGATTATGGGTGATGTAGGTATCGGCTGCGTTACCCACAATTAAAAAGTCTGGTTTTGGTCTATATTCAGGAGGAAATCGACTGCCACAAAACTTCCCTCTCCTGAGTAAATTAATTGTGAGTGAATTGCTTGATATTGCGGCCGCGTCGCGGCCACAATATCAACAAAATGTGTAAACTTTGACCAAGTTGGTCTTAGCTGCGGATTTCGTTCCACAGTTGCACCCACTGGTCATAATTCCTGACGCTCTGCCACATTTCAATTTGTGAGTGTAAGGATAGGTCATCCATGAATAGCTCATGGGCTTTTTCGGAGCCAATCGCTTCAACACCCAATTCGGTGGCGCCAGAGTAGCCTGTGATATCCATGACTCCCTTTTGCCCTGGGCCACTCAGAATATAGTCGACCCACTCGTAGGCTGCATCAACGTTGCGAGAATTTTTGGAAATCATCCAGGAGTCCGTCCATCCTGTTTGTTTCCCTGCAGGGCTGACGGAGCCAACTGGGAAGCCTTCACTGCTTAATTGGGTATAGGTCAGGGGCCAGGCATGGGCTACCACGATTTCACCGGACTGGAAGAGATTCGCGAGTTCGCCTGCGGTTGTCCAAAACTTGCGGATATTGGGACGTAGCTCTAGCAGGGTTGCTTTGACTTCTTGGAGATCAGCGTCACTGAGGTTGTAAGGATCGGGCTTGCCGAGCCACAGTGCAACATCTGCAATAGTCATGGGATTGTCGGGCAGGGCAATTTTCCCGGAGTAACTGGAGTCAAACAGAATATCCCAGGACTCGGGAGTCGTCTTTACCGCATCTGTGTTGTAAACCATGACATTGGGTCCCCAGGCGAAGGTGACGCCGTAGGGCTTGCCATCAAAGGTATTCCATTCACCGCCTTGAAATGAGGTGAAGACGGCATCGTAGTTCTCAAGCTTGTCGGTGTCGATAGGACGGACGAGGCGAGCGTTGTAGAGACGCTCAGTGATATCCCCAGAGGCAGAGATCAGATCGTAGGTTCTTCCACCGCCTGCCCTGAACTTCGCGAACATTTCGTCGCTCGATCCAGCGTAAGTAGCTTTGACAGTGCACCCTGTGGCTTCTTCGAAAGGTTGGGTAAAGGAAGGATCCGTGTAGCCTTCCCAAACGATCGCAGTGAGGGTGCAGTCTGCTGCGTATGCAGCGGAGGTAGGGGCAACGAGGGCGATCAGCCCAATTAGCCCGATGAAAACTGAAGTCAGTAGACGATAGAGCATAAAAAGTCTCTCAACTTTTTGAAAACCGTTTGGAACTTTGGAATGAAATAGGGTTGGGAACAGACGATCGCCCATTTCTCCTATCGTTCCATAGTCTACCGAGCCCTCTCTAGTCTGGGGTGTTCATCGTCAGCAATCTGTAACACCAATTTAGATTGCGGAATATTCGGATCGGGTATTGAAGCTGGAGTAAATACTAAAACTGGAAGAATAAACCTTTACGCAAAACGTGGACTCGAGACATCCTTCCAAAACAAAATGTCATGCCCCGGAGAGCATGACATGGCAGACCAACACTATTCAGTATCAAGGAGATTAAGTTCGCTTCCAGAAATCCGCCGCCAACTCAAACAACAAATCATGGAAACTTAAAACTTATTTAAGATTATATCAGTGCTTCTTCGGAACGTCTACAGCAAGAACCTTGGATTCGTTTTGAGAAAGAGCGCGATCGCCCATTATGCCAGGGTTTCTCACTTCACTTTTTCTTAAAAATCAATGAGACGGGGCATTAGAAGACGACATTGATTCTTCACTTCTTTTGTCCGGATCTGTAAAAGGTGCAACTCCGAGACGGGAGGGCGATCGCTCAAATTCCGTCAAATCTACTGGAGTGGGGGCACCCATACCGTAGGTTACGGCATAGCTGCGAGCCAATAGCCCGAACCAGAGGGCAGGGTAGCGCGGTGCTAGCCAGGGGCGTATTTTCCGGGTAAATGCGGGTAGCCAGCCAAACAGCCAACTCAGCAGTGCCATGAACGTGAAATTGAGGTAGCTGCCAACCCACCGCACCATGTCGCGGCTTCCGGCCAGTTCCCAAATCCACAGTAACAAGGCTGGATTTTTCCAGGCCGCTCGCAGCGCCATACGGTTGAATGTGACCCACCCAGCTCGGTCTTTAATGAAGCGATCGGCAACCTCCGGGGGTTCCTCGGCCAGAATCCCAAAAAAAGTATTGAGCATAGCGTTTACCCTTTCTGGGGAAACCTGCTTGCCTGTGGGAACCATCATGCCCTTCGAAAACAGCCAGGTGACGGCAATATTGCTCTGGAATGCTCGGATCTGATTGAGATGCTTAGCTTGGAGTAGATCGTTGCGAAGGGCAAAATCGAGCAGCACCGTGAGCCGGGGCAAGTTGCGCACCAGGGAACCAAATCCCGTGAACACCAGGGGAGACTGGAGAGAGGCCGCATCCCCCACGGCAACCAGGCGATCGCACGCGACGCGACGGTCATCAGAGCCAATGCTAAAGAAGCCGGGAATGTAGCCAAACGTTGCTTTCTTCCAGGTCAACTGATCCAGGTCGCAACGACGATACTCTGGCAGGATGGTGAAAAAGTCCTCGTACATTTCCAGCAGCGAACCGGGGTTGTCGGGATGGACTTGGTGATAGTGAAAGAGGTAAAACGTTAGCTCTCGATCGCGACCGGGAAACAGTTCCCAAATCAGTTGCCGTCCCCGTGAAATGTCCCCATGGCTGTTGAGCACATCCCCATATTGTGAGTCCCAAACCCCTGGTTCGAACCCGCCATCAATGACGGCGCCAACTGTTGGGCACACGCTGTCGAACGCTCGCTTACCGTTAAGCTGCCAAGCAATAGGCGACGCTGTTCCCATCGCGTCTACTAACAACCGCCCGGTTACCTGGCGCGGCGTTTGACTGGGTAGGTGCGTAGCGGAGAGGAGAAACCCATCGCTGGCAATGGTAGTTTGTTGGAACTCCGTTTCATCCCAGATGTCGCCCCCTGCTGCCCGCAACTTTTCACCACATTGCCGCAGCAACTCTTCCGAGTCGATTGCAATGTTGAGAACGGTGGGAGTATGGAGAATCGGGGCTTTGGCGATCGCTGGGTTATTGGCATCAAAAAACTTGTTGAAGCCATCCACATATTCCCGTGCGATCATGCGTTCAAACTCTTCGGCGGTAAAGAGTCCCAGATCAATCAGCCCTTGAAATTCCTGGCGTGAGATGTTCCACTCACGATTCATGCGACCAAACGGCAGGCGCTCCAGCAGCAAAACCTTGTAGCCGAGCTGCGCCATCAACGCTGCATGCACGGAACCGAGGGCACCACCGATGTAAATCAGGTCATAGGCCGGGGATGCTGTTGCCGTATGGGACGCATCCGCTGAAGCGGATTGCTCAGCTAGCAAATCTGCGAGCGATCGCTCCGTCTGAAACTGCACCACTGAGCGAGGTTGCGTTCGGTTTCGAGCTTCGCTGCGCCAGCGTTGTTCCCACCAATAGACACGCTTCAGGTCATATTCGCCATTGGGAAAGCGCTGAAAGTACTCTGCCGTTTTGGGGTAATAGGGGGCTAGGGCTTCAAAGATCGAAGTCTGCAACAGATCTACGTTGGGTGGTGACGGATAGGAATTGGGAAAGCGTTGTTGAACCTGCTGGGTGAGCGCTTGCAGCACTTGGCGCTCGGCAGAAGCTGCTGAGCCACTCCAGCGGAACACCTTGAGATAGGTGGTGCGATTGAGGAACCATACAAATGCGACAAGTTCGGTTTCGCGGTTCCCTTGATCAACGTTGAGATATAGCCGAATTCCATCCGGGGTAAGTTCGCGCTTCCCCAGTGGCACCTCAAAGTCGTGCTGGAGCCATTGCCGCACGGCATTCAGGTCTGGCGTTGGAACTTCGAGATAAAGAACTTCATTCATGCGGCTCTGCACTATGTCGATCGCATCCTGCAGTTCCCTCCCACTGAAGGGGCGATCGCATCCAAACAACTTTACAAATCTCCCATATTTTCAGTCTTTCTGGGGCGGTGTGCAAGGAGTCTGGCCAAAAGAATGCGCCAATGCGTTGGACAAAATCTCTGATTTTTGCTGCATCAGAACCAACATGAAACCTGCTCCATTCTGAATGGACTGATTGCTTTTTCTGTTGCTTTTGTGGCCAAATCGCGACCACAGAAGCAACAGAAAAAGCAATTCCTGCGCCTATTCCCAATAAAAAAACGGACATCTGTCCGTTCGTCAATAACGCATTGATTGAAATCAGAACACTTGTCAATCGATCATCAAAACCAGAGCTGATAACGGTATAGGTATAGGTATGGGTGAAACGCTACGCTAATTTGCACACTGGGCGGCGTCCTGTTTGGCATAGATGCTTTTTAGATGCTTCTTCACCGTGTCGATTGTCACGAATAACTTGCTGGCAATTTCGTTGTAAGTGAGTCCAGTGCGCCGCCACAACCAGACCTCGGCCTCGCGGGGCGTGAGGTTGAACTTGCGAATCTCAGCTGCTGCCGCACGCCGCACTGTCTCTTGTCGATCTTCCAACACGATGAGGAAGCATGGAGCTTCGCGATCCTCAGTTTGAACCAGTTGTACTCGTACCCGAATATCGTTGGTGTCGCCGATGTAGAATTCACCCTCAAGTAGGGCTAAGCGCTCTGGCTTGAGTGGATAGGTTTCCGTGACCTGCAAGATGTCGACTAACTGCTGTAACTCTGGAGGCAGAGCATTGGCTTTGTCCTCTTTTTTCAAAAGGGTTTGACAAATTGTGGATGCGTAAATATTTGAAAATAAAACCTCTCCGCGATCGCTCAAAATCAATACGCCATCTGGCAACAGGTTAACCAGGTCGTTGATTTTCATAAGTCCAGTTATGGGGGCTAATGAACAAATTCCCAAACATCTCTCTACCGATAAGGATTGGTTGACTGTGGAACATTGGGTGGGGAAAGCAGCAAAAAAAGCACAAAGACACGGATAACTAATCGGTGTCTCAACCAATTGCTTAACTCCTCAGTCGGCTGAAATCTACTTCACCTGAGAGGATAAAGATTTCGGCAAGATTTTACGGAAATTGCCCCCTATGCTGTCAGGAAACGGCAAAACAAAACCAGATGAGATGGTTTACCGTGGCGGGTTTTGCTGATTTATCTTGGCTTTACATTGGCGACGACAAGACAGGCAATGACTCCGCCATCCGCAAGTCTGACCGATCTGGCGATGTTTTCTTTCAATGACAACAGGACGGTGAAGGCAACCTCGTTATTGAGACGGGGCAATGCAAAGCCTAATCTCAAACCCAGTCCCAAAAATGACAAGGGCATATTACAGCGTGCAGTGATTCTGCTGATCAGCTTGTCTGGCATGAGCGCAAAACCTCGCTGGCTGTCTGATGGGCGATCGCACCCTGCCCCCCGTAACCAAACCGTTTGCATCGTTTTATCCCTGTTTCTGATGCTTGATGTTTAGAGTGAGCTGACCTAGAACCGACAAAGAATCACCATGAAAAATGCATTCACCGTTGGTCTGTTGTCGGTATTCGTGATGGGAATGAGCTGTACCTCTGCTGTTGCTCAGGCGTTTTCTTGCAAAGGATATACCCGCTGGCTTCGACTTCGCTCAGCCAGCCAGCTAGGTGTTTAGTGTCCTGAGCGCAGTCGAAGGACGCAGGCTTAAAGGGTACAATCTTTTCCGGAATTCTACTCAGGGCGATCGCATCTGTCCTGTGCAACCAGAAAGGATCTGCAGATTTTGATGCTGAATCCGGATTAGAAGTACTTCTCATATAGACGAGGGTTGCGGAAACCTTCCGCAACCCTCATTGTCGTAACAGTGTCATAACGAAGCCTGTATTTCAGACCTGCATTCAAGCAAGCATTGATCTAGAAGAAGGCAGGCTGGTGGCGAATCAGGCTGAGAAACTCCTCGCGAGTGCGCTGATCCTCTTGGAAGCTGCCAAGCATTGCGCTTGTGACTGTCCAAGAGCCGGGCTTTTGTACCCCGCGCATCACCATGCACATATGGCTAGCTTCCATGACCACGGCGACGCCCTGGGGTTCAAGAATCGCCTGAATCGCTTCGGCAACTTGACGAGTGAGGCGTTCTTGTACCTGGAGACGGCGAGAGTACATTTCCACAATGCGGGCTAGTTTGCTCAGTCCCACGACTTTCTGATTGGGGATGTACGCTACATGGGCGCGCCCCATGAAAGGTAGCATGTGGTGTTCGCATAGGCTGAAGAAGTTGATATCACGAACGAGCACCATTTCGTTGTGCCCTTCATCAAAAATGGCATTGTTTACCAATTCTTCGAGGGATTGATTATAGCCACTGGTGAGGAAGCGCATGGCTTCGGCAACCCGCTTGGGTGTCTTGAGTAGCCCTTCCCGTTCTGGATCTTCGCCGACGGCCTGGAGCATGGTGCGTACCGACGCCATCATTTCCTCCATCCCCACTTCGGTTTTGCTCTGGGGTGCAGCGCTGATACCACCGGAGGAGCGATCGGGACGGATCGATACACCCGCCGCCGCTTTTTGGGTATTGGTTTCGGGGTCAGAATTCGCCGCAGCACTATTCTTTCCGTTGGAACCATTGCTGAAGCCGTTAGAAGAAGTAGAAGAGGCAATAGTCATGATGAGCCTTCAATAAACAACAAATGGAATCTGAAAATCTGAAGTCAATCCTTGCTTTGGCACTGGACGCACGCATGGCAATCGACCAGATGCCCGATCGGCAAATGAATACGCAGCGATGTAGAACCCCTAGCTAGAGGGCTCCAGCCGTCGGCATGAGTGTGAGTTCTTCGACCACCGCTTGGTCGGGTAGCAATGCGGTGTGAAGAATCGTTTGGGCGACAATCTCGGGAGTCAGCATCTTGGTGCGATCGAAGTCGGCTTGTACGGTGTCGGTATCCCAAATGGGGGTGTTCACCGCTCCAGGACTCAGGCTGACGACGCGAATTCCGTGGGGGCGCTCCTCGGCAGCGAGTGTTTTGGACAAAGCCACAAGACCTGCTTTGCTGACGTTGTAGGCTCCCCAACCGGGGAAAGCTTGATGAGCTGCAATCGAGGCAATGTTGATGATGGTGCCCTGCTGGCGATCGCGCATCCCCGGCAGAATGGCCTGAATGCAGAGCAGTACGCTGGTTACGTTGAGGGTCATTACCTGTTGCCAATCGTCCAGAGGCGTGGTCAGCAACTCCCCGGTATAGCCCATTCCGGCATTGTTCACCAGAATATCGATGGGATATTGGGCGGCGATCGCCTCTAGTTTCGGCTTCACCTGCTCAACCTTAGATAAATCAACGGCACAAGTTTGCACCGCAACGCCCAATTCCCTGACCTCAGAAGCTGTTGCTTCCAGGCGATCGGGCGATCGACTCACCAGAATCAGTGGGATACCGGCTTGCCCAAAGGCAAGGGCTGTTGCCTTTCCGATACCACTACTGGCTCCGGTTATCAGGGCATAGCCTTGTTCAGAAGAAGTCATGGATCGAGTTTTAGCCTCGTAGCACAAACAATCGGTAGAGAAAAGCCGTAACAGCGTCAGGTTGGATCATGTGCCTTAGTCACACATCAAACACACATCAAATTTTCAGGTCAGATTGGAAATAACAACATTGATTGATGCCAGTCGCAACTTATTCAATGTGTGACTGAGCCGTAGAAGATGCTCACCCCAATAGAGCAGGGTGCTGGTTATACAAGGGGCCTAGGGCTACGTTAGGGGTAAAGAAAGATTGATAGTTAAGTGGGCAATGACCGCCACAGGATTAATACGAACAAGGAAACAAAAAAGACGACGAAACGATCGGTTTTTGGAGCGAGGCAACCAAATTTGAAGCAAGTGAAAGCGGATCGGCTAGCCAATGTCTGGAATGAATGAAAGAGTTGGAATCGTTCAAGTCAGTCATTGCTCACCATCTGTCTCACAATTTCCCTCTCAACCCTCTGCCAGAATTTCTTCTCCCTCAATGACCGGACTACTAGACTGCCATAAGCCAAATGGCTCCTTTGCCGTGAAGCGCAATTTGAGGACCCGGAGGATACGGCGAGCGCCAGTGAGATACCCAGCTATAACCCTTGATTGCGAAATGGCGAAACATTGGAACAGAAAACGAAATTGAGAATGAGCAAACAGCGTTTGATGATTGAGCGGGCAAAATGCATGCCAGACAATAGCGATGAGAGATCATCTCAACAAATGTGAGAGCCTTGTTAAGGATTGTTAACCTTGCAAATTATAGCACTTCAGATAGGTGCCAGGGCTTAATCTATCTGGACAGTTGCGTTTTACCATGCCTTCATTCGCGAGTATCCTTTGCCAGCGTAGCGTTTGACGGGTGCACAACCCAAGTATTGCAGGTTACGTTGTTGCTTCTAGGAACACGCCAATCTCGCGGAATTTTTGGTAGCGGCGCTCGCGTCGATCAGCCGCCGACAGCTTCGACAGATGATCGAGACTGTTGATAAGTGTCTGTTTGAGCGTCGCCGCCGCTGCCAAGGGACTGGCATGAGCGCCGCCATCAGGCTCTGGCAGAATCTCATCTAAAATGCCTAGTTCCTGTAAATCAGGCGCTGTAATACGTAAAGCTTCGGCGGCTTGGGGGGCTTTCCCTGCATCTTTCCAGAGGATGGCTGCACAGGCTTCTGGGCTCGCCACGGTGTAGACGGAATGCTCGAACATCAGCAAGCGATCGCCCACCCCAATGCCCAAGGCACCGCCAGAGCCACCTTCCCCAATTACGGTGCAAACGATGGGGACATCCAGGCGAAACATTTCCCGCAGGTTTAAGGCGATCGCCTCGCCCTGACCCAGGCGCTCGGCTTCAACCCCGGCATAGGCGCCGGGGGTATCGATAAAGGTGAGGATGGGCATTCCAAAGCGGTTGGCATGGTTCATGAGTCGCATTGCTTTGCGATAGCCGCTGGGGGATGCCATACCAAAGTTGCGCGCCACATTATCCTTGGTGTCTCGCCCCTTCTGGTGCCCCAGCATTACGACCGGACGCCCGGCCAGCCGTGCCACGCCACCCACCAAGGCTTTGTCGTCGCTACCCGTGGAGCGATCGCCATGCAGCTCAACCCACTCATCCGTCATAGCCTGGATATAGTCCAGGGTGCTAGGGCGGCGGGGATGACGAGCTACCTGCAATCGCTGAGCAGGGGTCAAGCTATGGAAAATCTCGCGTCGGAGTTGGGTTGCCCGTCCTTCCAACTGCTCAATCTGGTCGGAAACATCCACATTGTTTTCCTCTGCCAATTCGCGAATCTGGATGATGCGAGATTCTAGCTCTACCAGCGGTTTCTCGAAATCTAGCAACAGTAGACGACGCTCAGCGTTACTCATAACCAAGGCTCACAAAAACCAATAAGATGACCTGTTGACCGCAGGCTGTGGAGGGAATTGACGAACGGTCAAACCCCGTATCAAATTCTATCAAGCTGCCGGGTTCCTTGCGCACAGAGGGATATCCGAATAAGGGTGCATATCTTTCCCAGCGCTTTTGGCGTTTGATGATTTTTTGGACTCAACGCCCAAAAAATCATCAAACGCCTTTGGGTTTTCGGCACAAATGCGTAATACCAATTCTACGAAAACCAAAACCAGATTGTTTCTTGAAAGCCGCGCAGTGCGCGGCTTTCAAGAAACAATCTGTAGCGGGCTCTTAGCGAAGTGATATAAGGCCTATTTGCGTATGCGGAGAATGAGCATTACTCCTCGGGCTGTTGGCCGTCATGACGCCCCAGCTCGTAAACCCCGGCACCCATAACGGACAGAATGCCCGTGCTGAGCGCCCAGCTTTTGCCCAGTCCCACTTCGACCCCAAAATTGACCAATCCACCCACAATCAGAAAGGGAACGATGCTGAATATCGAGGCATAGAAGGCATTTTGGGACTCCCGTGCGACACGGGTGCGCTCGTATTCTTCCTCGGATGTATAGAGCGATCGCTCGGCAAAGTTAAACCAGCGCTGCAACTGCTCCATGACCCAATCACTCACGGGAGAAAATCCCAAATAGAGCGCCAGCGCCCACAGGCAAATGCCTGCCAGCGTTGCCTTTTCAATAGAAAACTGGAATGGTAACAGTTCACGCAACATACAACGGCGATCGCCCCCAACTAACAACTGCAAGTCGTGGCTTGCTCAAACTCCTATCCATCAAACCCGTAGGCTTGTGAATTTTGACGTCTTTTAAGATTTTGACTTCTTCTGATTGTAATGGTTCTTTACATCGCCTTTGAATAGAAGTGTCGGGCTTCCGCATCTCGTTGATGGTTTGGAGCTAGTGGGGTGGAGGCTTTGTGCGCACTTTCTGGCGTCATTACTTCGCTGTGTCCCCAATTGGGGCGCGATGGGTCCAGGGATAAGCCTCTTCCAATTGAGCCGCCAGGGCAATCAAGGTGACTTCGTCGGCGAGACGCCCCACGAGCTGGACGCCTGTGGGTAAGCCATCGGGAGCGATATGGGTAGGGAGGGCGATCGCGGGTTGCCCGGTCGTATTGATCGGGGGGGAGGGCGCAACCCAATGTAGGATTTTCTCGAACATCTTGGGAGCGGAGAGGCGACGCCATTCCCCGACATGGATGGTGTGGTGCAGATAAACGGGCATGAGGATGACATCGTAAGGCGAAAACTTGATTACCAAGTCGCGGGCAGCGGTCTGAATTTTCATCAATGCTCGGAGATAGTCACCTCCAGACTTACGGCGCGATCGCCACCGGAGCCAGCGATTAAGCTTATCCAAGAAGATCCAGGGCACCCCCATATCGACCCCAGCCTGCCAGACAGTGATCATGGGTTCCACTAGCGCAGAAAAATCTACAGTATACGGCTCCACCTTGTGCCCCAGGGCTTCTAGTCGTTGTGCCATCTGATCCATCGCGGCTTGGCCAATGGCATCCACGGATCCGAGGGGGTTAACCTCGTGGATCATGCCAATCCGCAAGGAACCGAGTGGTTTTTTCGTTGCTTCCAGAAACGTCACGGGCGGATCGGGCAAGAAGTAAGGGTCACCCGGAATATAGCCCGATATAACGTCGAGCAATGCCGCAGCATCGGCCACCGTCCGCGCTAAGGGGCCGTCGATGGATAGGCCACTCATTTTTTCTCCCAGGGGCGCATGGGATACACGTCCTCGTGAAGGCTTGATGCCCACCAACCCACAGCAGTACGCTGGCCCACGGATGGAGCCGCCACCGTCTGTGGCTAGGGCAACGGCGCTGAAACCCGCCGCCAAAGACGCTGCTGCTCCACCACTGGAGCCACCAGGGGTATAGTCCGGGTTCCAGGGATTGCGTGTGGGCGGAAAGCCACGGGGTTCGGTAAAAGGGGACGAGCCGATTTGCGACGTTGCCGTTTTACCCAGAATCGTGAAGCCCGCTTCGCGCACCCGCTGAACCACCCCTGCATCAACGTTGGCTAGGCGATCGCGCAAAATATGCAACCCATAAGTGCAGGGCAGACCCGCCATAGGCGTCAGATCTTTCACGCTAATCGGCACGCCAAAAAATGGCGGCAACGGATCGGCATCTGCTCCTCGCATGGCCAATTCTTCTGTTTTGCGTTTTGCCTCCTCGCGAGCTTGGTCAGCCAACACCAGGAAGAAGCTATGAAACTGCGGGTCGAGGTGGTTAATGCGCTCCAAGCACACCTCTGTCAGTTCCAGGGGCGAGAGTTCTCCCTCCCGAATCAAACGCGCCTGCTCTAATGCAGGGCTATAGGCTAGCTCGTCGGAATTCATACCGCTCCTTCATGCCAAGTGCTGTTCAATCGTATTTAGAGATTTCCCAATCCTATGCATTGAGCTCCCGGATGGTCATTTGAAAACCTTATTATGCTTAGCCCGTCCTTAAGCTAACCCTAGAGGCTGAGAACCAAGTTATCTCGATGGATAATAGTCTCGGCTCCCGCGTAACCCAGGATCTTGGCAATCGCGTCGGAGCGATGCCCTTGGATGGCTTTGAGTTCCATGCTGCTGTAGTTGACGATGCCCCGTGCTACCTCTTCGCCCTGGGGGTTACAGAGGAGGACGGCATCTTGGGGTTGAAAGTCGCCTTCGACTTGGATGATGCCAGCCGCTAGGAGAGACTTGCCCGCCTCGGCGATCGCCCGGACTGCGCCTGCATCCAGGTGGAGCTTACCGCAGGGAATTAGTCCATGGGCGATCCATCGTTTGCGGGCATTTTGGGGTTGGGGTTCGGGTTCAAAATGAGTACCCAAAGGTTCGCCCTTGAGAATTTTGGCGACATTGTTGGGCGATCGCCCATCAGTAATCACCATACGAATCCCAGCACTGGTCGCAATGCGGGCCGCCTCAATCTTCGTCACCATGCCCCCAGTGCCCCAGGCAGATCCTGGCTTGCCTGCTTGGATCTGCAACTCCTCCAGCGCTTTGATGTCATGGACGACCTTGATAGGCTTGGCATCAGGATAACGGCGGGGATCGGCCGAATACAGCCGATCCACATCCGTCAGCAGAAACAACCAGTCAGCCTGCACTAACCCTGCGACCCGTGCAGAGAGGGTGTCGTTGTCGCCAAAGCGCAGTTCTTCCACCGCCAGGGTGTCGTTTTCGTTGACGATGGGTATCACGCCTAACTGTAGCAGTTGCCGAAATGTGCGGTAGGCGTTGACGTAATACTGCCGCTGGATCAAGTCACTGCGGGTAAGCAACACTTGGGCGATCGGTTGATCAAAGGTGGAAAACAAGTCATCGTAAACTCGCATCAGGCGTCCCTGTCCCACTGCAGCGACCGCTTGTTTCATCGCAATGGTACGGGGTCGCTCTTTCAGGTTGAGCCGCTGACAACCAATCCCGACAGCTCCTGAGGATACAAGCACGACGGCATAGCCCTCGCGTTGCAACTGACATAGGGTTTCTACGAGGGCAGCGATGGTCGAAAGCGCTAGCATCCCTGTTTTGGGATCGGTGAGGCTAGAGGTTCCGATTTTGGCGACCAGGGTTTGGTGCGGTGGCTTCATAGGCGTCTCAGCGAGCCGATATCCAACACTTCAGCATACGGGGTAAGGGCAAGCCTGAGAAGCGATCGCCCATCTCATCTCGAGCTCAAGTAGCGCCCTCAGCCTATTGTCTTTGGCACGAGTTTTCCACAAGCCTTGCACAGAAAATATACAGGGTTTTCTCAGCCAGGTTGCGTATCACACTCTGCTCCAGGACATTGGCTATGCTGCCCAAGGCGCTCTAGGGATTCATAAGAAGAAAGTAATGGCTTCCATTGATTGGAATAGTAACTGAGGGTAATCACGAATGAAATGAGCGATCGCTCCTCTTTGCCATATTGATCCCTGGCCAGACAAGCTCGGATCCCATAAACAAAGCGCCGATTCCGCTGAACTGGAATCGACGCCTTGCCATCTATAAGACGGAGTTTATACACTAGGGTCTTTATTAAGCTTGACCCCATTTATCTATTTCTAATTTGCCAGCATTTCAAAGATAACGAGATGTATTTAATATTTTCTTTAGATTGCGGAAACGTTTCAGCAGACTGCGTTTCATAACGAAATGTTGCAAGTAGTTACCGGGATCACGCCTTCTGGTTTCAGGGGGAAGCTTAAGGTAAGCCCACTAAGGTCGCTCCCAGTTTTTGTGATACCCATACCTCAAGCGATCGCACCGGATAGGTTCGATCCTGGTTGGCGGGATCCATCATCGGCTCGACCAAGATGGTATACATTCCCAGGCGGTTGCCCGCTAAAACATCGGTAAAAAGGCGATCGCCCACCATAGCAACCTGCTCAACGGGCAGATCCATCGCTTCTGAAGCTTGCCGCAACTTGCGCCGCGACGGTTTTCGTGCGCCAGACAAATAGGGTAAGTCGAGAGCCTTGGCAATTGTACTGATGCGGGTGCGGCTGGTGTTGTTGCTGACCAGCCAGAGCTTGACCTGCGATCGCATTTCTTCCACCCAAGCTTGCAGCTCATCGGATGTAGCCCTCGTTGTCATGGGAACCAGGGTTTCGTCCACATCCAGTACCATCCCCTTCAGTCCTTGCTGGGTCACAAGTTCGGGGTGGAGATCGACGATGGGTTTACCCAGTACGAGATCCGGTTGTAATAATTTTCCCCAAGACATGGCGATTGTGTTGAGTCGAGAGACAAGAATAAAACGCTCAGGGTAGATGCTTCCCTTTCATCCAAAGTCTACGCGGAGACAGCGCAGAAATTCACTTGGGGCCAATAGGTATCAACCGATTAGAGCCGTAAGTGGGCCATGGATCAGTTCGTTACCGTTGAGGACTGTTGTTCGGCCAGCGATGCATCCACGGCATCCTTGGCGGCTTCATGTTCAGCCAGGGTGCGGCTAAAGATGTGCGTTCCGTCGTAGCGAGCCATAAAGAAAAGGTATTCCGTATCGTCGGGGTTGAGGGAGACTTCTAGGCTGGCTAACCCCGGTGCCGCTATAGGAGTGGGGGGCAACCCCGAATTGATGTAGGTGTTGTAAGGAGATGGGGTCTCGACCTGGGCATAGGTCAGGGGCTGATCCACAGTCTGGCGAATACCCAGCCCATATTCCACCGTTGGATCAGCGGCCAGCGGAATATTTTCTTCCAGCCGCCGTGCAAATACGCTGGCGATCACCGGACGCTCCGACTCAATGACGGCCTCTTTTTCCACAATGCTGGCGAGGGTTGTCCATTCCAGCAAGGTATAGGTGGTCGAGTCTTGATTGTCTTGATATAGCGGGAGGGCAACCTGCTCAAACTGTCCAAGCATTTGGTTGACCACCACCTCTGGTGTCAATGTGCCGTCAAAAGCATAGGTGTCGGGGAACAAGAAGCCTTCGATTTTGGGAAGATCTGCTGGTAGCCAAGGGTAGTCTTCGCGGGATACCGCCTCCGTGGCTTGTATGAAAGCCTCCGCACTGAAAAAGTCCTGTCCCTCAAAGTAGGCACCCATTTGTTCCAAAGTCCACCCTTCTGGAATGGTGTAGCTCAACTGCATGACCTCTCCATTCCAGATCTGGTCGGAGATTTCGGTCATGGAAGCAGTGGGTGAAATGGTGTAGACGCCCGCTTGATAGCTGCCGCTACGATCCTGGAGCGATCGCCAACGGGTCCATAAATCCCATGCATTGCTGGAGCGAATCATCCCCAATTCCTCCAGGTTTTCTCCAATTTCCTGGGGTAGGGTTCCGGTCGGAATTTCCACCTGGACTGCCGAGCCTTCGGCCACCTCAGTCGTGCTATCTGCTGTAGCCGGGGCGATGGCCCAACTCCACCAACGCCAGCCCTGCCAGCCTGCGATCGCCAGCACAGCGGGGAAAAGCGCCAGATAGAAAAACCATTTTGAGAATCGCTTCATGGGTTTTAGTCGAGTGATAGATGGGGCGATGCTCCCCTACTCTAGCGAATCGAAGAGTTGGGCTTCGAGTTGCGATCGCAGACCTTTGAACTCTTCAGGGGCAAGGAGCTGGATCTTTCCCTCGTCATCATAGCGGGCGAAAAAGAGAAGCGGATCCAGCGGCGTGCAGATTTCGTACTCCTGGTCGTTGTGATAGAAGTAGGCAATTCGTTGGAATTGCTCCGTGCCCATCTCCTCATCATCCTCTTCCAGATCTAGCGTGATGATGCTCTCTTCATCGGCTTCTGGCAGTTCACCCTTGACGCTCAACGTATGAGCGGTGCGCTGTAGGGTCAAATCCTGTTCGGCAAGGACAGCTTTCGCGGTACTGAAAATCTCATCGATATCATCCTCTGTGAGATCGATCAGATTTTCGATTTCCTCATCCTCGTCGCCTTCTTCCTCGTCCTCTGACATCCAGGCAAAAATCTCAACAGGAGAATCGACCGGAAGCAGCAGCAGATATTCCCGCTCGTCGATTTCGAGGGAATGTTCGACATAGCAAACGAGCGATCGCCCCTCGGCATCAAACACTTCAACAGTGGGTGGTTGTTCGCTCCGTTCCTCTAAATCCTTATCATGCATAGGTAAAAAATAGCTTCCTTTTGGGGTGGAGTGGTGCAGTGTATCGGTTATAAACGCTAATCAAACTAAACGCGAATCGAACCGATTGGGGGGTGCGATCGCCCCATTGTAGCGACCCACTTGCAAACGGCTAAGACAAAAATGACTCAGGCAATAAGCCTAAGTCTAGGACGAATTTACACCATGAATGAAGCATTTTCGATGCGAGTGGAAGGGCATTTTTCCGCTCCACATTTTCCAACTCCATCCAATTTTCTCAACCCAACTGTGGTCAGCTTTCATAGCCAACGGTCGGGTTCGGGGCAGCGAGGTGTTTGTGAGAGTGGCCTCGGCGATCGTCTAGCCATTGTTGCAGAATGATGGCGGCAGCTTTGCGGTCAATTAGGCCTTTGTCTTGAGAAGGCGATCGCCCCTGCTGTCTCATCAGTTGCTCCGCCTCGTGGGAAGTTAGCCGCTCATCTACGTAATCCACGGGCAAACCCAATGCTTTGGAAACGCCGTGGGCAAACCGCTGCACTTGCTTGGCTTGGGAGCCCAGCTCGCCATCCATTTTGTAGGGCAATCCCACCACCAATACCTGCACATGGCGCTCTTCCACCAAGGCTTTGAGATGTGCCAGGTCGTCCTTGAAAGAGCGACGATAGATTGTCGTTAGCCCCGTCGCCAGCAAGCCTGTGCCATCGCAACCCGCCACGCCGATACGTTTGCGCCCCACATCTAACCCTAAGGCGGATACAAACGATTGCTCTGCCATTTGCCTCATTGCAATCACGCTTCGGACGGATGAGAGCTGTCATCAGCAGGGGGACGGGACGGATTGTAGAGTGAGGGGTTCCGGAATCGCGTTTGGGGAGGCATCCGCCGGATAGCACTGCGGCTGGTCTGGGTGTAGAACAATTGCCGTCCCCACTGATCGATTGAAAAGCGGCTGGGAATTGGCGTTTGTGATGGCTGCAACCCTTGCAACATCTCCTGCCATTGCAGCGACTCCATACGCGACTCCCGCACCTTGTGCCACACCGAGCGTGAAAGCAGTAGGGTTCGCTCCGTTGGGGTTGCGCCCAGCTTACTCAGGTACTCTTCCCGCTCGGTCTGGTAGTCTGCCGAGGTCAGGCATAGCATTTGACCCGGATAAACTTGCACCGCCCGTGCCATCTGGCTCAAGATTTCGGGGTACAACCAGGTGTATTCAGGATGCACGGTGAGTTCGGCGGCATGGGGGCGGGATCCATCCCGGCATAGGTTGAGATGGAAGTAGCCGATCGCCGCTTTGCGCTGGGGCTGGAAAACATAGCCCTGCACTACTTCTGTCCGATCCATCCAGTGTTTCAAGCTCTGACCGGCTTGGGCGACGGGGCTACGCCGGAAATCAGTAATATGGCGATCGAATACCTGGCGCACCGTTGGCGGCATCGAAAATGTATCGAGTTGGTGCAGCAACCCCGCATCGGCATTGCTCACAGGGAGCAAGTTAGGAAGGTTGGGCTCCTTCTCGGCTAGGTGCTGCAAGGAGTCGGGGGCGATCGCCCAGTAGGTGAGATTCGCTAAGGGCTGAAACCCGTTCTGCCGCGACAGCCCCAGCAGCATATCGTCGCCCACTTCCACTTCCATCATCCAGGTGCGGGCTTCCCAGATATGTTGTAAGCAGTGGCGGATGAGTTGGGATCCGACATCGGTGGGCAGGGTCAATTTTCCAGCCTCGCCTGCGATGCCTTTGAGTAGCAAACGGTCGATACGCCAGGTGCTATGGGGCTTGTTGAACGGAGAAACCTGAATCATGCCGCACAGGCGATCGCCCCGCTCAGCCACATAGCTGGAAAAGAGATGCTGAAATGGGTTTGGGAAAAAGCTCAAGCCTTTGACCACGCCATACCAGCGGCGAATCTGGTGTAGTTCAGCGGCATCTGGCTCAGGTTCGGCCGCCAGCATCGCTTCGATCGCATCCAGATCACGGCGAACGCAATTGCGGATCTTCAGTTCATCAGATTCAGGCATGGATGCTGGCATGAGGTTCAACGACCGTTAAGTCAGTAGTTTTCTATATCCTAGACGATCTTCAGAAAATCCTGGTTCGCGGCACAGCACAATGGTGATTGATGCCGGCAGTGAGATGTGAATGCGCTCGCCGAACGATGGCTAAAACTTCAGGTTCGTTTGTTGAAAATCCGACCATGTGCCGTTCTATGGTGAGGTTTAGAATCGACATACAGTTGTTTGGGAAAGGCAGGAAAGGGTTAGGTTGATGCAGGCGAAGTTTTTAGATTTGAAACATCAGTTGCGCGATCGCCTCGCCCCCAAGTCCCCCGTCTATGTGTTTCACCATATTCCGAAGTGCGGCGGTACCAGCCTCAATCAAGTACTGGAAGATTGGTTCACTGTTGTTCGCGACTATCGGGTTGGCTTCACCGAGACCTACCCCCCCAAGGCAGAACTGGCGCAATTACGCTCGACCCATTGCCTGTGCGGCCACTTCGAGCTAGAGGGGCAGTTGTTGCACCAGCGCTATCCCGAAGTGTGGGAGGGCGATCGCTACCGCGTCTTCACCTTTATCCGCCACCCCCTCGACTTGCAACTTTCCCTCTTTCGCTATGCCCAGCGACATAACCCCAAACCCACGCGAACCCTTGAAAAACACCTAGCCCGCCGCCCCAACTATATCGCCTCACTACTCGCCGCCACCCCAGAGAATTACAAAGCGGTTCTCGATCGCTACTTCTTCATCGGAGTGCTGGAACATGGCCAAGAAAGCCTGGATCGATTGGCTCACTTATTAGGTAAACCGACCAAAACGCTGCCCTGGAGCAATCAGACGCGATCGCCAGACACCCCAAAAAAGCGCAGACTCACCCGCGATCAAATCGTCCAATTCCGCCAGGACAATGCTCTCGACTATCGCATTTATCGCTACTGCCTTAACAAATTTGAGGCGCAGGGCTAAAAAGGGGTCGGGTGCCTTGAAGGCACCCGACCCCTTGGTCTCAAAATTAAGCCGATAGCTTCCAATTCACATAGGGCAATTGTGCGGCTGTTGCCTGAATCTGCTCTTGCTGAGCGACGAGTTGGCCGCAGGCATCCCAAGTTCCAGAGACGAACATTTGTCGGGGGCCATCGCCCATACTGACGGGGATGGTGCGATCGCCCACTACTACAGTCATGGCGTTCAGGTCGAGGCTCAGCGTCGCTTGGGGATTTTCGGCGATCGCCGCTTGCAGTGCCTTTACATCCTCGGCGCTAGCAGTAACGCAGGGGATGCCCATGGCGACGCAGTTGCCAAAGAAAATTTCCGCAAAACTCTCGCCTACCAATGCTTTGATACCCCAACGGGCGATCGCCTGGGGAGCGTGTTCCCGAGAGGAGCCACAGCCAAAATTGCGGTTGACCACCAGCACCTCAGCGCCTTGGTATTGTTCCTGGTCGAAGGGATGATCGCCGTTGAGTTGCTGGCGATCGTCCTCAAAGACATGGGCACCTAGGCCGTCAAAGGTAACGCACTTGAGGAAACGGGCAGGAATAATGCGATCGGTGTCGATATCATCGCCGATCAGGGGAATACCGCGACCGTTGGCCTGTGTGACTTGACTCATGGGATGGTGCTCCTAACGAGGTGATGGTGAATTTGGAATAAGTGAGTTGCTTTTTGTTGCCCTACTTTTGTCAGCATCCTCCAGCTTAAACCTAGCGAGCCAACTGTAGTTCATAGATATTCCATAACGCGCCACCCAGGGATGAGAAGCGGATGTTTTCGATGTCGTTGCGGACGGCGGAGAGAGAGAGGGGGTTCACCAGATGGATGAAGGGGAGGTATTCCTGGGCTAGGGTTTGGGTTTGGGCATAGATTTCGCGCCGCTTGTCGTCGTCAAGCTCTTGGCTGCCCTGGATATAAAGGTTGTGGATGTCCTGTTCCCACTCTTGAATAACCCGTCCTTCCAGTGGATCCCCTTGAATCGCATCCTGGTTGAAGGCATGCAGTGTGCCATCGACAGCCCAGACATTGCGCCCGCCATCGGGTTCTACGCCACTCCCCCCCACAAAGCCGAGGATATGCGCTTCCCAGTCGAGGGTATCGGAGAGCTTGGCGACGAGAGTATTAAAGGCGATCGGCTGGAAGTCAACCCGGATGCCAATACGTTCCAGGTCTTGCTTAATTTGGGCTCCCATTGCTTCGCGAATTTTGTTACCTGCATTGGTAATGAGGGTAAAGCGAACAATATTCCCCTCTGAATCTTCCAGTTGCCCCCGGCTGTTGTACTGGAAGCCCGCTTGTTCCAGCAGCTCCCGCGCCCGCTCGATGTCATAGTCATAGACGGGCAAGCCTTCCTCAGGCGACAGATAATATGGGCTTTGGATATAGATGGGAGAGTTCTGCGGTTCGCCTAGACCTTGGTAGATGCTATTGATCATGGTGGGGCGATCGATCGCATGGGCAACGGCTTGCCGGAATTCCAAGGTATTGAACCAGCGGGACTTAATCGGATCCACCAGGGGTGTTCCGTTTCGACTGCCTTGGTTCTGGTTGAAGGAGAGAAACTGAGTTGAGAGAGCAGGGCCACCGTTGTAGACGGTAAAATCACCCTTTTCTTCTTCCCGCTTCACCAGGGAAAAGAAATTGGCTGGCACACTCAGCACATCCAACCCCCCAGAGCGGAATTGCACCAGCGCAGTATCGAGGGATTCGGCAATTTGCAACACGAATTGGTCGATGTAGGGCTGGGCACTGCCATCTTCTCCCTTGCGCCAGTAATAGGGATTACGTTCGAGAATCACGCGCTCTCCTGGCTGGTAGCGCGCCAAGCGATACGCACCGTTGGACACGATTTGGCTGGGAGGCGTTTCAGTTCCCCACATCCCAATAAACCTGGGATTGCCTTCATCGTCGGTGGTGTTGACCGCGTCTTCGAGGGCATGTTTGGGCAGTAAGTCAATGCCCCCGGCGTAGCGCAGGAGTGGGGCGAAAGGTTCGGGGGCGATAAACTCGACTTGGTTGTCGCTGACTTTGCGCACTTGGGGGAACAAGCCCTGCTCCCCGACCCGCAATATATCCCGTGAGCTGCTAGGAATGTTGTCGTTGAAGTAGATCTCATTGAAGCTGAAAACCACATCATCCACTGTCAATGGTTCGCCGTCTGACCATCTTGCCTCAGGGCGCAGAGTGAAGAGGATGCGCTGCTGGTCATCGGAAATTTCCCAGGATTCGGCAATGCCTGGTTCCAGTTCCCCGGTTTCCCCGTTTTGGCTAATGAGACCTTCATAGATGAGATTCAGGGCAGCATTAGACTCGTTGTTCGTCACCGTGTTGAAGGTTTTGGGGTCGCTCAGTTCGCTGGTGACCAGGCGTGGAATTTGTGCAGCTTCGGTACGGAGCTGGGCAGGGCTACATCCCTGCAGACTGATCACGAGCCCCAGTATCCCCACCACTAACCACGAAAGCAGCGATCGCCCGCCCATCCAATGTTTCCCGAATCGCCCAACCCTGTTCATAAGTCTCTGCCTTTTTCCTGTGACGAACTTCAACGCAACGTGATGTCTGATTCTACTGCCTTGCTTTTCCCTATTCTATGAAAACCAGGTAAGCATAGAACTTACGCATTGGACACGAGAGCCAAAGGAGTTTGATGATTTGTGGGTGTATGGGCAGCTCCCGCCCGCCCAAAGTGTTATCCCCATATCCCGAACGAAAATTAAACCCAGACGATTGTTTGAACGCCTTGCTCTACCCCAGGGATGGAGGGTTTCAACCCAAATTTTCCTAACGATGCACTAAAAACCTATGCCTTTTTTGAGTTTCAGTCCTATATTTGTAGGCATTGACATGGCAGAAATGAGAACCAACACCCATGACAGCACCTTCGGGTCCTAACTCGTCTCCTGGTAATCCTCCATCCAATGGTCGTTCGGCCAATGGACATTCAGCCGCTGGGCAAAATGCTGGCCCAGTGTCTGCGCCGACGGTGCCCCTCAAGGTCTATCGGGAGCTGGCGGCTGAGCTACAAGCCACCAAGGCGCTGCTCGATTCCGTCAATACTCAAAATCAATATATGACGCGGCAAAATCAGCAGTTGCGCCAAGAGGTCGATCGCCTCGTCCAATCATCTCTGACGCTGCAACAGTTGGTGCAGTCAGGACAAAACCATGCTGCTGCCTCAGATGTTGCACGACAGCAGGCAGAGGCGGTCGCCGCCCAGTTGCGCCCTGCCCGCTCCCAGCCCACTCCACCCTCGGCTCCGCCCGCCGCACAGCATTCCCAGAATAATAAGGCCGATAAGGATGATGCCCCGCTGTTTACGGAGGAATCGGTAGCGCCCTTGGCTCCCGATGATGAGAGCAGCCCCCGCGAAATAAATGGGGTCTGGCTCTGGTTGATTGTGTTTGTCATCATCGTGACAGCCTTCGTCGCCGGGTTCATGGTGGTGAAGCCGCTGCTGCCCAGCAACGACAGTCGCTAGCGATTTCTGCTCAGAAGGGGCTATGTCTTCCCTCCAAAATGTTTAGGGGTTTGGCGATCGCCCCTCAACCCCGATCTTGACGCCACCTCAAGGGGGTTTGCTGAAGAACACCCATGCCCTACTGCTTCAACCCTGCTTGCCCGAAGCCGACCAATCCGGATGGCAATAACTTTTGCCAAAGCTGTGGGGCGCGGTTGCGACTGGGCGATCGCTACATTGCCTACCAACCTTTGGGACAGGGACAATCCAGTCGCACGTTTGTGGGCATCGATACCCAGCAAGTGCTCGACCCCCGCTGCATTATTAAGCAGTTTCCCATGGGCAAAGATGCTGATGCCTTTCGCCAGGAAACCTCGCGGTTGGCTGAGCTGAGCGCCCATCCCCAGCTCCCGGCCATCCTTGCCTACTTTGAGCGCGACCAGCGGCAATTTCTCGTGCAGGATTTTGTGGAAGGTCGCAATCTGCAACAGCAATTGCAAGAACGTGGGACCTTTGATGAGGCGCAGATTCGGGCGGTGCTACGCACCATTCTGCCTGTGCTGCAATATCTCCACGAGCATTCGGTGTTGCACCGGGATGTGAAGCCTTCCAACCTGATTCCTCAGGGCGATCGCCTGATGCTGGTTGATATTGGTGCTGCCAAGTTTGTCACCGAATCCCGCTTGGGTAAGACAGGCACCCTAATGGGCAGTGCCGAGTATGCGGCTCCCGAGCAGTTGATGGGCAAGGCGATTTACGCCAGCGATCTCTACAGCCTGGGGGTGTCCTGTCTGGAGTTAATTACGGGATTATCGCCCTTCGACCTGTTCGATACAGCAGTAGGGCAATGGTTCTGGCGCAGCGTATCGGTGGAGATTAGCGCTGATCTAGGGCGGATTCTGGATCGGTTGGTGGCGCAGCGGGTGAGCGATCGCTATGGCGATGCCGCATCGGTGTTGCAGGATTTAGGTGCTTCTCCCACACAGATTCAGATGGCGGCGAGTTGGAAGCAGCCCGTTTGGTCAGCCATCTGGCAAGACAAAGGCACCACAGCCTGGGACTGTGTGCAGGAAATGACAGTGGGACAGGCCGTGAATGCGATCGCCCTCCATCCTTCCCAACCCGTTTTGGTGACCGCCCACAACGATGGCCAATTGCGCCAATGGGATACGGATACCGGGGAATTGCAGCGCAGCTTCGACACGGATGATCCAATTACCACCTGCGTTGCCCTAGATGCCGATGGTCAAACTCTGATCAGTGGTGGTCAAGATGGTGCTTTGCGGCTCTGGGATTGGGAGACGGGGCGTGAGCGGCTGGTGCTGCGGGGGCATGGGGGAAAGGTGACAGCGATCGCCCTCCATGCCGATAGCCGTTGCCTGATCAGCGCCAGCCATGACAAAACCCTGCGACTCTGGCATCTGGATACGGGGCAAGCTCTTGGCATTCTGCGCAGCCACACCCATCCCATTGATGCCCTTGCTTGCACTGACGGAATGCTGATCAGCGGTGACGCCGGGGGCTTCGTCAAACTCTGGTTGTTGAAAACCCGTGAACTGCTCCGTACCCTGTCGGGACATACCGCCCGTGTCAGTGCCGTCGCCCTGCTCAAGGAACCGTCCCTCGCCCTCAGCAGCGGCTGGGACATGCGCCTGCAACTCCGCCACCCCGACACTGGGGGCTTGCAGCACAACCTCACCGGACACCTGCTGCCCATTAGTGCCTTGGCGATCGCCCCCACCGTTCCTCTGTTAGCAACTGGGAGTCATGACACCCTGGTCAAGCTATGGCATCCTCAAGATGGCAAGCTGATTAGCATCCTCACTGGGCACAGTGGTGCCATCAGTGCGCTTGCTTTCACTCCTGGCGGTACTGCACTCTGGAGCGGCAGTCAGGATGGCACCGTCCGCCGCTGGGAAGCTGCGCCCCAGGCGACTTAGGAGCTTGTCACATCGCTCTTGTAGCATCAGCTCTAACATCCAGTCAATGACGCGGTGAAGTGCAACCTGTAAGTTATTAAAGGCAGGACTTACGCATTTTGATGATTTTTGGGGCGCAGAGCGCCCCAAAAATCATCAAAAGCCTTTGGTTTTTCGTTCCAAATGCGTAAGTGCTAAAAGGAATATAAAGTATCGGCAGTCCGGTCTGGTCAGGATTGGATGTGCCTGTTTGTCCTATTGCCGTTAAACTAACCATGCCCAATCCCCGGCTCTCCATTCCTTTTCTCAGGCAATTCCGCAACTGGCTTCCGGCACTGGATCATCGGGTGTGGATTTTGTTTGTGGGACGGCTTTTGTCGCAATTGGGCACGGGTTTCACGCTGTTCTACGCGCCAATTTACTTTGCCAATCAGGTTGGGCTTTCTGCGACCGCTGTGGGCTTGGGCATTGGCAGCGGCTCCATTGCCGGGATATTTGGGCGCATCATCGGTGGCACGATGGCCGATTCCCCTCGCTGGGGACGGCGTTGGACGTTGTTGGCATCGGCAGCGCTCTCGGCAGTAGCGTCCTTTGTATTGGCGATCGCCCAAGATTTTTCCCTCTTCCTGGTTGGCAACCTGCTCATGGGTGCAGGCATTGGCCTCTACTGGCCGCCCAACGAAGCCGTCGTCGCCGACCTCACCACCCCCGAGCAGCGCAACGAAGCCTATGCCCTCACCCGCCTCGGCGATACCTTGGGGCTGGGGCTAGGGGTGCTGTTTGGCGGCGCACTCATTTCCCTCACGGGGCTCTATCGTTTGCTGTTCATTATTGACGGCACGACCTTCATTGCCTTCTTCGGCATCATCTATCGTTTCATTGCTGAAACCCGCGACCCCAATCTATCGAAATCCAACATGGGCAAGGGATGGCGGGTGGCGCTGGGCGATCGCCCCCTGCTGCTCTACTTCGTCGTCAACGCCATCTTCACCACCTATCTGGCACTGATCAATAGCGCCCTGCCCCTCTACTTCACCAACTTTGTTCCGCGCTCTGATGGTGCGGGCTTTATCGAAAGCACCATCAGCGGCCTCTTCGCCTGGCACATTGCCTTCGCCGCCCTCACCCAACTCCCTGTCGCTCGGCGCTTCCGTGCCCTCAACCGCTCCCGCAATCTGATGATGTCGGCTCTATGCTGGGGCTTTGGCTTTGGCTTTATCTGGCTGACAGGCACCGCTTCAGCGGGAGCACTAATCTGGGCTGTCCTAGGCTTGGGCTGGATGGCGATCGCCACCGTCGCCTACACTCCCTCGGCTTCGTCCCTGGTGGTGATGTTTGCCCCCGATGCGTTCCGAGGCGTTTACTTTTCCATCAATTCCCTGTGTTGGGCAGTGGGCTATTTCATCGGTCCCTCGATCGGTGGCTGGGCAATGGATCAAACTCCCACCTTCGCCCACCGCTTCTGGGTCTACGCCGCCTTCAGTATCGTGGCCTGCCTCGCGCTCCTATTTGTCCTCGATCGCATGGAAACCTACCGCCGAAAATATCCCCTCGTCGTCCATGATGCCTGATCGGGTATGTCGCTGTGGTTCACCCCCGGCTTGCCATTGCTTGAATTGTTGAGAAGGAAACTGCATAGAAGTACTGCTGCCGAAAGTGTTCTTCCTCCACTGCGTCGAGAAACGGTTGCAGTCTATCAGCCTCCGGCATCTCCACCACAGGCTGTGCCTCAAACTGAAGATCATTGTCCTGGCGCGTGACTGTGAACCCGAGAGTTTGCAGCGCCTGAAATCCTAACTGTAGGGTGCGATCGCCCACTCCCAAGCGTTCCAATAGCTGCGCTCGTCGCACCGACTTTCCCGTGCGGCTGAGGTATTTGGCGATGCCGACCAGTTGCCGCCAGATGTCGATTGCCGAGACATCCGCAGGGGGCGGGTAGGCGATCGCCAGCATTTGCTCGGTCTGTTGGGCTTGGCGGAACCAGGGGTAAAAGTCTTCCCACTGGCTGGGCATCCGATCCATTTTGAGAACATCTGTCGGCACAGGCTCGGGACAAGTGGTACGCCAGTCGAGGAGCCAGTCAGTGCGGGTGGTGGATGGCAGGGAGGCAGTGGGGGCGATCGCCGGACGCACAGCAATCAGCCGGATCTCGTAACCCTGGCCATTGCGCTTGGAATCAACTGCTTTGCGGGGATTGTAGTCCAGCTCCACAATGGCATCGCATTCGCCAGTGGGTAGCTCTTCTTTGTAATGTCCCCACCACACCCCGTCGAACCGTGTGCCCGTATCGTCGCGTAGTTCAAAGGTCGTGCAGATATAGCGAACCGTTTGTTGGACGGCATCCTTAATGTTGCGATGCCATGCCCGCTCAAACCGCACATTGCGGAGCAGCAGCCGGGGAATGGGATTGCCCATTCCATAGGGTTCTAGCAGATTCAGCTCTCGAAACAGCGATCGCCCCAACTCGGCTACTGTGACCTGCAAATCCGCTTCCACCACTGGAGAGAGCATATCCGCCACCCCAACATTCTCCTCGCGCAACTGACGGTTGAGTGCTTCGGCAAACAGCGGCAGATTTTCGATGGGTAAGCTCATGCCTGCGGCGTAGGGGTGCCCGCCGAAGCTGGTGAGCAGATGGGATTGCGCTGCTAGCACGCGGTACAGATCGAGGTTATGGAGCGATCGCGCTGACCCCCGTGCGATGCCAGCCTCGATGGTGAACAAAATTGTCGGTCGTCCATAGGTTTGGGCAATCTGTGCAGCAACTAATCCCAGCACCCCTGGCGACCACTGCTCATCGGCAAGCACGATCGCAAAGGTGGTTGAGAGATCCAGCGTTTCCAGCCGTTCCTCCACTTGCCGCGTGACATCCCGTTGCAGCCCCTTGCGGCGACTGTTCGCCAGCTCAGTTTCCTGCGCCAGTGCAGTGCAGCGCTCCTCATCTTGGCTGGTGAGCAGTTCCACTGCAAAGCGCGCATCCCCATGGATGCGGCTGATGGCATTGATGCGAGGGCCAATGCCGAAGGAGATATCGGTGGGGCGATCGCCCGTCCGCCGACAGAGTTCTAGCAATTTCGCCACACCTGGACGGGGCGGATTGGCTTCTGCATTTTTCTTGAGCTGCTGAATCCCAATCTGCGCCAGATAGCGACAATCGCCTCGCAACTCCACCAAGTCCGCAATTAACCCAATCGCCACCAGATCCAATAATGTCTCCAGCGATCGCAGCGGCGTGGGCGGTATTGGGGCGAGGCGATCGTACACCGCCTCCACAAACTTGTAGGCAACCGCCACCCCAGACAGCGTTGCGAGGGGGTGATCGGCTGGAAAGCAGCGAGGATTGATCAGCGCCGTTACATCGGGACGTTCGGTAGGCAGTGTGTGGTGATCAGTGACGATGACATCTATCCCTAGCTGTCGGGCATGGGCGATTTCCGCCAGATTTGTACTGCCCGTGTCGCAGGTGATGATCAGGCGAACCCCCTGCTCGGCCAGCCGATCAATGCCGGCGATCGCCAACCCATGGGACTCCGTGAAGCGATTGGGAATCGTATAGAAGAGCGTTTGTTCCTGCTGAAAGAATTGCCCCAAGCCATCCCACAGTACAGCGGTTGCCGTTACCCCATCAGCATCAAAATCTCCCCAAATGGCGATCGCCTCTTCCCTTTCCAACGCCTGCTGTAGTCGGGCGATCGCCCACTCCATTTCTTCGCCAAAGGCCCAGGCGCTTGTCGGTTGATATTGCTGCGGGTCTACAAATGCCTGGAGTTGGGCGATCGTGCGAATCCCCCGCTGCCATAGCAACTGCGCTGCCTTTGTCCCATCTAAATTGGCCAGATAGTCCTGCACCGCTGCGACAAATTCCTGCGGAACAGCCTCGCAGGAGCGTAATTGCCAGGTCGCAGCAGGAAGGTCGGGCATTGGGAGTGATGAGTGAATTGTGTCTGGCGATGAATGGTGCAGCAATTTCACCACAGAGACACAGAGGACACGGAGAACCTCCTTTGTGCTTTCCGTGTCTCTGTGGTTTTATCCCTTCTTGGCGGCTTTTGCTGCTTTTTTCTCTTTTTCTTTTTGCTTCCGCTTCTCGCGTTTTGCCGCCTCTTTCTCGGCTTTATCGGCGGCGATCGCTGCTTGCCGTGCGGCTTCTTTTTCCTCTTCGATCTTCTCCAGGTAATAGTGGTAGTCGCCGCGATAGAGTTTTAACTCGCCATCACGGATTTCGACAATTTTGTTCGCCGTTTGGGAGATGAAGTAGCGATCGTGCGACACAATTAGCACCGTGCCGTCGTAGTGGCGGATGGCTTCTTCCAGCATCTCCTTGGCCGGAATATCCAGGTGGTTGGTCGGCTCGTCGAGGATGAGAAGGTTCGCGGGTTGCAGCAGCATCTTGGCCAGTGCCAGTCGGGCTTTTTCTCCACCGCTCAGGGCTTTGACCTGCTTGAACACCGTGTCGCTGCTAAACAAGAATCGCCCCAGCAGGGTGCGCACGTCTTCGTTCTTCCAGTCGGGCACTTCGTCGTGGATCGTATCAATGACGGTCTTTTCTAAATCCAGCGCTTCGGCCTGGTTTTGCTCGAAGTAACCAGGAATGATGTTGTGCGCTCCCTGGCTAACAGTTCCTTCACTGGCTGCTTCCATGCCCATGATGAGCCGTAGCAGCGTGGACTTGCCTGCACCGTTGGGGCCGAGGAAGGCGATGCGATCGCCCCGCTCAATCAACAAATTCGCCCCCAAGAACAGGATCTTGTCGTCATAAATATGGGTCATGTCCTCGATGGTGACCACCTCACGTCCGCCACGGGGCGCATCGGGAAAGCGGAAATGGAGCGATCGCAAATCGCCGATGGGGGCTTCGATGCGCTCAATCTTATCCATTTGCTTCTCGCGGCTCTTGGCCTGGGTACTGCGAGTCGCACTGGCACGGAAGCGATCGATATAGGCCTGTTGTTTTTCCAGTTCTTTCTGTTGGCTTTCGTAGGCAGACAGTTGGGCTTCCCGCAGTTCTTCTTTTTGTTGCATGTAAGCACTGTAGTTGCCCAGATAGGTAGTCGAAACACCCCGCTCTGTCTCCACAATCTGGGTGCAAAGCCGATCCAAAAACTCCCGGTCATGGGACACAATCACCATCGGCGTGTCGATACCCTTCAGGTAAGTTTCCAACCACTCAATGGTTTCCAGGTCCAGGTGGTTTGTCGGCTCGTCCAGCAGCAACACATCCGGCGTTTGCAGCAGAATTTTGCCCAAACTCATGCGCATTTGCCAACCACCGCTGAAGGCACTAACGAGGCGATCGCCATCCTCCGACTCAAACCCGAGTTCCGGCATAATTTTCTCGACCTGGGCATCCAACCCATAGCCATCCAGCGCTTCAAACTGTCGCTGCAACCGATCCAGCTTGTGAATCAGCTTTTCCAGAGTATCGGGGTCGACGGTTTCCATGTCGCGCTGCACCTGCATCAGCGACTCATGCACCTGGTTGGCTTCGGCAAACGCCCGCCAAAATTCCTCGCGCACTGTCCGCGTTGGGTCAACCTCAAACTCCTGGGTCAGGTAGGCAATTTGTAAACTGGCAGGGCGAATAATTTCACCGCTGGTCGCTTCCTCTTCGCCAGCCACAATGCGGAGCTGCGTCGATTTTCCCGCACCGTTGACTCCCACCAGTCCAATGCGATCGCTCGGTTTCACTTCCCAGTTCACATCTTTCAGCACTTCCCCGGTCGGGTAGGTTTTGCTGATATGTTCCAGTCGCAGCATGAAGGATCCCCCGGCGATTTGCGGCTAAAGTTTATAGATTTGTGACGCGATCGCCTCCATTATAGGTTGGTCGGTTGTCGGTATTTCGGGTTGGTAGACGGGATCAATTTTGGATTTTAGAATTTAGATTTTGGATTATTGGCATGGATTCAAGCATTGCGCCAAGCCTAATGGGGACTAAGAAGAGTCCCAAAAAAGAATTTCCCTCTTAAAGTCTGTGCCCTTCGACTGCGCTCAGGGCAAGCAACAACTAGCTGACTGAGCGCAACCGGAAGCTGGCTGAGCGTAGCCGAAGCTAGCGGATATACTCTTGTTCTGAGAAACCGCCTGCTCAGTCGTCATCCGCGTCAGGATCTACCGTTAATGTTGGCAACCAGGGTAAGTCGGTGATGCCGGGATCATAGCCCAGTTGGGTTAACAGCGTCGTTAGTTGCCCACGGTGGTGGGTTTGATGGTTGAACATGTGGGTGACGAGCAACCATGCCGGGAAAATTCGGGTCTTCTTATCAACGCTGCTGGTGTATTCAAACGGTTGATCCAGCCACTCCTGAGAGAGGGTTGCCGCCCAATCGACAATGGTTTGATCCATTTCAATGCGGGCGCGGTGCAGTTCCTCAAAATCGCTATACAGTTCTGCACCAATGCGGGTTGGGAAATTGGGCTGTTGGGTAAACCGCCCCATCCAGGCGCGATCGCCATACAGCAGGTGATTCAACGTCCCGTGGATCGACTTGAAAAAAGCGCCCATGTCTTTCTTGCGCGTTTCATCGGAAAGCTGGACACACACGGCGTAGACCTTGCGATTCATCCACTGGTTATATTCCGCCATGGTGCTGTAGTAGGTGCGATCGCCCATTATTAAGGTCTCCTTTGTTAAGTGCGCAGGATCGGTTAAGCGCAGCTAATGCATGATTTTGAGGCTTGGGTTGATGCGTTACGGCTGCGCCTAACTCATCCTACGGGAGATAGGTTTTGAGAATTAGCCATTGTAATAGCGCTGTTCTAGCCAGGCACGAACTTCGAGTTCTGAGTTGCAGTGCAGCCGCTGCCGAGAAATGGGGTCATAAACCTCGTAATAGGAATTGCCCTGGCTATCCCATTGCTGTGTGATTCGGGGCTCCGAGGCGTTAGTCAGATGAGTTTGAAGGCCTTGGGCAAACTGCCAAATTTTCTTGAGGGGCGATTTGGCAGCTCGGAGAGCCTGCTGTGCCTCTCTTTTGGCCTCGGGGGTGATGAGTTCGAGTTCGGCGTAGAGGTCGTAGGATTTCATGGCATCTTCTCCAGATCGTTTAGGTGTGGATGGTTGGATAAGAAACGTGGTTCAAAGGTTTATCTAATTGGCACATCGAGAGCCTATGCATCTGAGGTCTCCCTCGGCATACGAAAACCTCCCCCAAAGCATGCAGATGCCAGGGGCTGTTCAGTCGGTCGATAGAGGAGGGATGGCGATCGCCCCTCTCATTTGGTTTGAAGGCGCAACGGTGCGTGTGACGACACTGGTGGCTACGCCTAACAGAGCACGGCAAGTGCTGAGGAAATGTGGTGGTTTCTAGAAGGGACAGGAAAACCTTTGATGCTTCCTATTGTTACGACAATCCTGTAACACGAACAGATTCAGTTAATGTGAATTGTGATGCGAACAGTTTGCCTTTCGAGAACTGTTCTGCTCAAAATCTATCCCAACTGTATCTCCCGCTTTCCGCCTTGTACCCAGTACGATCGGTGGAACGGTTCAAGGACATCAGTTTTAGCCATTCTTTTGAGACTTGTTAGAGAATTCGCTACAAGGGCGTTGCAGTTGGAGATTGTTCTAGAGCTGTTGCAAACATGAGCTGGAGCTATCGGCAATGAACATCACTCCCCTGGAGGTCACGCAAGAGAAAAATCTGTATGAGCAGGTTGCCGATCGCATCTACTCCCTCATTCAGGAAGGGACGCTGCAACCGGGCGATCGCCTGCCTTCGGTGCGCAAGCTCAAGGCGCAACTGTCGGTGAGCGTCTCGACAGTGATGGAAGCCTATCGATTGCTGGAAGACCGGGGGTTGATTTCTGCCCGCCCCCAATCTGGCTATTATGTGAAACTGGCGATCGCCCAGCCGCCGGAACCAACAGAATCGACGCCGCCCTGCTATGCCTCCCTCGTTGACACGTTGATGACGTTCCAATTTAGCCGTTCATCGTTCCATACCGATGGGTTGATCCAGTTGGGAGCGGCCATTCCCGCCGTGGAACTGATGCCCACTGCTGCCCTTAATCGCTTGATGGGTCAGGTTTTGCGCCAAAATCCCGAATATGCCCATAGCTATCAGCTCCCGCCCGGATGCGCACCGTTGCGTCACGAAATTGCGCGTCTGATGATGAACTCGGGGTGCTCCATTTCCCCTGACGCCATCAACATTACCAATGGCGCGATGGAGGCGTTTTACCTGGCACTGAAAGCGGTTACCCAGCCAGGAGATACCGTTGTGATCGAATCGCCGACCTATTTCGGCTTTCTAGAGACTTTGGAAGAATTGCATCTTAAGGCACTAGAACTGCCCACTCATCCCCGTGAGGGACTTTCCCTTGAAGCGTTGGAATCTGTTCTCAAATCACGCTCGATTGCGGCCTGTGCCCTTGTTTCCAACTTCAGCAATCCCCTTGGCTCTTGCATGAGCGACCTTAAGAAGAAGCAGTTGGCTGAGCTACTGGCGCAATATGAGGTGCCCCTCGTTGAGGATGATATTTACGGAGATTTGAATTTTGAAGGCGATCGCCCCAAAGCGGTGAAAGCGTTCGATCGCCATGGCTTGGTTCTGTATTGTTCCTCCTTTAGCAAGACGCTTTCGGCTGGCTTGCGGGTGGGTTGGTGCGTGGCAGGGCGTTATCAAACCCGATTGGAGCGGGTGAAATGGCTGGTCAATCACACGACGCCGCCTGCTAACCAACTGGCGATCGCAGCGTTTCTGGCAAATGGTGGCTACGATCGCCACCTGCGCCAATTACGGCGCACCTACCAAGGGCAAATGACACGGATGATTCAAGCCATCTGCGACTACTTTCCACCCGAAACCCGTGTCACTCAGCCGACTGGAGGCCATATCCTATGGCTTGAGATTCCTGGCTGCGATGCGATGCAACTTTACAAAGAAGCGCTGCGCTACGGCATCGGCATTGCGCCTGGGCCGATTTTCTCGCCCTCTCGCATCTACGGGCACTGCTTCCGGCTGAACAGCGGTATCCTCTGGAATCGTGATCTAGAGAAGGCGATACAAACCCTAGGACATCTTGTCAAGCAGCAACTCGCCGCCAAAATTCTTGATGAAGCGCCACCCCTCTTGCGTCAGCATTAAGAGATTCTTTGGCACAGATTCGGGGGCGAAAATTCAGGCTATTTCTTGCTACTTCAGACATCTTTTTTCCAAGCTTGTTGGCTAAAAAAAGTGAGCCATCTTTCACAGGTTCGCTATTATGAATAGCCAAAGTGGAGGATCTGGTAGCAGTTGTTGAAATCTCCACATGTGGGGCGATCGCGCATCTCTCCACAGTAAGACTTGCCTGAAAAATGAACACTGGTGTCCTCAAAGCGCTTGGGTTTTATTTCCTAGTTTTCTCGTTTCTTGTTCACCTCTAATCGAAGCTGTCCTATGAGTACCTCTTTGTCCGTTAATGGACTCAGTCGGCGGTTTACCCAGGGCATTCTGGTAGGGCTGGTGCTGGGAGGCAGTATTGGGTTATCTGATAGGGGCTATGCCCTATCGCCCGATGCGGCGATGCCGTCTTCCTTTGGCACAAGCTACGGCGATGGAGTCTTGATGGCTCAGTCGACGGATCGCAGCGCGCCAGCCACGCAACTTATGTTGTTTGTCGATCCGGTCTTGGGAAGTGATGAAACGGGGGAGGGGACATTGCGATCGCCCTTCCGCACCATTACTCACGCGGTGCAGTTCGCCCAAACCGACACGGTGATCATGCTGGGAGCTGGAACCTATAGCGAGCGAACAGGAGAGCAGTTCCCGATTGGTTTGCCGCCCGGTGTCCGATTGCTGGAAATGCCCAACGGAACCATCACGATTCAGGGGCAAATTATGGAAGGTGAGGCGGTTGCAGCTATGCCATCGCCGGAACCACCTAGGCCAGCTCCGGAGGCGAACCTACCTCTGGATTCCCCGCCCACTGCTCCATTGGCGCTCCCCGAAGTGGCAACTCCCGCGTCCTTTGCTCCCCCCGTCGATCTGTCGGTGACACCTGCCCCAGAGCCTGCTGCTATCCCTATTCCTGTGCCACCGCCTGCGGAGTCAAGGGAGGCATCGCCGCCAGCATTGGTGGATTTTCAGCGGCGATCGCCCACGGCAAATGCTCCAATTGAAATTCCGGTTCCTCCGCCAGAGAACCCAATGCCCCTGGCTGTCGGGCGATCGGTACAACCGACGGAGCAACCGCCCGCGCGACCATCTCAGCCTGTAGTGCAGGCTGCACCGCCGCCTCAAGTGAATGCGGTGCTCCCTCAATCCGCGCCAGCGTCTAATCCTAACCTACTGCCAGTCCCCAATTTCGATATCCCCCTGGGCTATGTCGGTGATGTTCCCACGGTCTCCATCGAAACCTTTGATTTACCTGGCGCGCCTGCTAATTTGCCAGCTACTCCTGTGAGAACGGCAGCGCGATCGCCCGACCCTAGTTTGCGCTACCGGGTGATCGTCCGCTTAGACAATGATGCGTTGCGGGGTTGGATTCGTTCGGTTGTTCCCGATGCCTTTGAAACCACCGCAAATGGAGAACCCGTGATGCAGATCGGAGCGTTCCAAACCGTTGAGCGTGCAGAGGCTGCTGCCGAGAGGCTTCACCAGAGCGGTGTTCGCGCCATCATCCAAGAATTTTAAGCTCTGCGAGCAAGCCGGATGCTGGATATCGAGGGTTTGGACGCAGTGCCTCCAAACCCTCGATGCAGTGAGTCGAAATGATGCCAGTTTTGCGTAGCTTCCCAAAAAGACCGCATCTTCGGGTGTGATATCAAGTCCGGTTAAATAGCCGTAAAACCCAGATATCATTTGCGCCCGCTGCGTTGCAGCGGGCGCAAATGATATCTGGGTTCTTCAACCGGATTTGATATGACATAAAACGATACAAGTAAAGCGCCAGTCATGCGTTTCGTGTTGATTTTGTACCAAACGCTGCAATCCTGACTTCCAGGTGTAAGGTAGACAAGGCGGTGGGCCAAGCTTGCGGCACTGGGGAGCGTTCGTGAGCCCCTGCCCATCGCTGCTTCAGCACCAAGAGAAGCCGAATCGCTGAGCATAGGACACTACCAGATCACAGAGCTGCAAGGTTCTGATTTTGTTCTGCCCTTAGGGCGAACTTACAAAAAAGGATTCAGTATTTCTCCCTGCCCAAATCGAATGGTAAAGCCAACATGTCTTGATTTTGAATACAAGTTGTTTGTGTAAGAAGAAATGGCTTGGCTGGGTAAGTATTTGGTAAATCTCTTGCCCCCCTATGCTCAACAATGCCCCAGAGAAATGAACCGATCTCACTCAGTGTCTCGATGGTGGCGATCGATCTATCCCAAATTGCGTATACGATACGCAGATATCGTCTCCCGGTGATGGTAGCGAAGTCGTAATAGGGAATAGGGAAGTGTCAAAAATACTTGATGCAAGATAACTGGGGATATTAACTAACAGAAATATTTTGATTCATAAAGAAATAGTGGGAGCTTTAGGTTCCAAAAAACCTTTCCTAACAGGAACCATCCTATTTATATAACTAGCCATTAAAGTGGCAGATTCTTAGACGCTAGATCAAAACTTCTGGCTAGACGGAGCTAGTTGAGAAGTTTTAGGCAGCTTTTTGGCCGAGATATATTTTTGGCGATCACTTATTTAAGTGCTGCTCCTTCCAGTGAAAAGTCCTATTGGCGGGGGATACAGCATTTTTTTTAAGCACGGTAGATGTCTCAACGCTTCCTTCCATATTTGCTGGCTTAACAAGATTCAAAATAGGTGCCAGGGCTTCTCCATTCCTGGAGGCTATGTTTAGAAATGGCAATATTGCGCAACATGGCCGCTAGAAAAATAATGGCTGATAATGTAATCTTATGTGGCACGGTTAGTCGATTTGTCGTATTCTGTAGCCGCAGTCTGTCTGTTGCTAGTTGGCGCATTTGAGGAAAGGTTTGCATTGCCACAATGCAACATCTGAGCTTTATGCCAAAGGCGATCGTCAGCCCTTTTGAGGTGTCTGGACTCATCGAATGGAGCAAGCAATGTCAAGTTCACGACCAAAGGTTCGTATTGAGAATCTTGTCAAGATCTACGGGGAACATCCTCAGGAAGCGTTAAAGATGTTCCGCAACGGAGCTGATCGCTCCACGATCCTCGAAAAAACAGGAAATGTTCTCGGGGTCGCCGATGTCACCTTCGACATTATGGAAGGCGAGCTATTCGTCATCATGGGCTTGTCCGGGTCCGGAAAGTCCACTCTGGTGCGCTGCATCAACCGTCTGATTAACCCCACCAGCGGTCACATTTTCATTGACGATGAGGATGTTGCTCATGTGGATAAGGAGCGGCTGCGGGAGATTCGCCGTACCAAGGTTTCAATGGTATTCCAGCGTTTCGGGCTGTTTCCACACAAGAGTGTGCTCGACAATGTGGAGTATGGGCTGAAGATGCGTGGCGTTGATCCCACGCTGCGGCGCGATAAAGCAATGGAGACCCTGGATGTTGTTGGGCTATCCGAATGGGCCAATTACTTGCCCTCCTCCCTCAGTGGTGGGATGCAGCAGCGGGTTGGCTTAGCTCGTGCCCTGGCAACCGATGCGCCGATTCTATTGATGGATGAAGCGTTTAGCGCCTTGGATCCACTGATTCGCCGCGGGATGCAAGATGAGCTGATTCGTCTGCAGGATGAACTCCAGAAGACCATCATTTTCATCAGCCACGATATTCAAGAATCTCTCAAGATTGGCGATCGCGTTGCCGTCATGAAGGATGGCTATGTCGTACAGATCGGGACGCCCGAGGAGATTGTGAGCAATCCGGTAAACGACTATATTCGCGAGTTCACCCTCGATGTAAATCGAGCACAGGTGCTGCGTACCGGATCCATCGTGAAGCAAGCAATTCCCTTCATCTTGGGTAAAGATTCGGTTGCATCTGCACTCGATGGTATGAGCGATCGCGGCAGTGCAACGATGTACGTCGTCAACCGCGAAAGCAAGCCTGTTGGTTTGTTGGATCGTCGGCGTTTGGAGCAGGCAGTCCGCGAGGGACAGCAGGATGTAACTCAGGTTATGGAAACGGATTTTCCAGTGGTTCATTCGTCCAATACGCTGGAAGACATTTTCCATGTTGCCGAGAGTAATCTCCCAATGGCCGTTGTGAATCGGCAAGGTAAGTTCACGGGAATTGTCGAGCCCTGCGACATCCTTGCCAGTATTGGTCGTCTGACAAAGACGGGTGAGAGCAATTTGGATGCAATGGAATCGGTCACCGCTCCGGCTAAAGTTGCCGTATAGACGTGGCTGTCTGGAAGTGGTTGCCTAGCCCTTTGGCAACGTCGTTCTTGCTGATGCTGGATAGGCGGCCCTAAGAGTTCTGCGATTTGGCTGGTTGCTCTATCCTCATCGTGCTCCTTTCACCTGAGTCTGCTCGTAGTTCAGTACTTTGCAGGTTTACCTTCACAAACTTTGGTTTCAGTTCCCATGGAATGGCTTTCTGATTTAGTGAATTGGTTCTTCACGGGCGATCCCATCGAAATTCTCCCATTGGGAGAGTGGATCGCATCGGGTGTCGATTGGGTTGTCGATAACTTTCGCTGGATCTTCCAAGCGATTCGCGTGCCCATCAGTCAGATGCTCAACGGCATCGAATATTTTCTGCAATGGTTGTCGCCGAGTATTTTCCTGCTCGTTCTTGGGCTGCTGGCATGGCAGTTTGGTGGGCGGCGACTGGCGATTTTCAGCATCATCGGGATGCTTCTGGTCGCCATGATTGGTGCCTGGGATGAGTCGATGACAACGCTGTCCCTGGTGATCACGGCGGTGGTGCTATGTATTTTGGTTGGGTTGCCGTTGGGCATCGCCTCAGCGCGGAGCGATCGCGTTGAAGGAATTATCCGACCCGTACTCGACGCCATGCAGACCTTGCCTGCCTTCGTTTATCTGGTTCCCGTAGTCATGCTGTTTGGCACCGGAAAGGTTCCCGGTGTAATCGTGACCTTTGTCTTTGCTGTGCCTCCCTTGATTCGTCTGACCAATATTGGCATCCGTCAGGTGTCTGCGGAGGCGGTTGAGGCGGCGGTCGCTTTTGGATCGACTCCTCGCCAAATGCTCTGGGATGTTCAAGTTCCTTTGGCAATGCCAACCATTCTGGCTGGGGTCAACCAAGCGATTATGCTAGCGCTTTCAATGGTGGTGATTGCATCGCTGATTGCCGTTGAAGGGCTCGGGCAGATGGTGAACCGAGGGATTGGCCGTCTGGATGTCGGTCTTGCGGCCGTTGGAGGGATCGGTATTGTATTAATGGCGATCGTGCTCGACCGCTTAACACAGGCCATTGGTAATCCACCGAAGGATGGCTTGACCTGGCGTGAGCGTGGGCCGATCGGTTTGATCAACCGCTTCCGCAACGGCAGCAGCAGTGAACCTGTCGAAGCCTAAGGGTTGAAACCTAACGAAGTTGTACCATCTATTAGGCGTGGCAGTGAGCTGCCATACGCAATTTACCCAACTCGATCCCTTAACTTGGTATTGATTTGGCCACGGTACTAACACCAATTTGTCGTGCATTGCACAATAAAGAGAACAAGAGAAGAAAAACGATGAAAACAATATTCAAGTTTGCACCTGGTTCCCTGAAGCGCTTAAGTACCATCGCTACTTTGGGTGCTGTTGTGGTAACTGTCGCCGCTTGTGGCGGCACAACCACCGAATCGACTGACCCAGCTGCAGAAGGCGAAGAAGCCGCAGAAGCACTACCTGGTGAAGGGGTAACGGTCGTTTCTGGCTATGCCCTATTGGAAGAGCTCTTCCAAACGGAAGTTGTCAACATTGGTCTAGAGCAACTGGGCTATGAGATTGGCGATCAGAAAGAGCTGGAATACGCCACGATGCACGTAGACATCGGTAATGGCGGAATCAATTACACCGCCTCCCATTGGGAACAGCTCCACGAGGACTTCTTTCAAGAGAGTGGTGGCGAAGACACGATGATTCGGGAAGGGGTCATTGTAGCTGACGTGCTACAGGGCTACATGATCGATAAAGCAACGGCTGAGGAATATGGCATCACTAGCTTGGATCAATTGCAAGATCCTGAGCTTGCGGCGCTCTTTGATACCGATGGGGATGGCCGTGCCAACCTGACGGGGTGCAATCCTGGTTGGGGATGCGAATTGGTGATTGAGCACCAGCTAGATGAATATGGGTTGCGTGACACGGTGCAGCATGACCAGGGGCAGTATTTTGCGCTCATTGCTGACACCATTACGCGCTTTAACCAAGGTGAGCCGATTCTGTACTATACCTGGACGCCACTTTGGGTCAGTGGCATCTTAACAGCCGGTGAAGAAGTGGAATGGCTGAACGTCCCTTATACCTCGCTGCCGGAAGCCCAGGGTGATGTTGCTGAGGAAGATACGACCGTAGATGGGACCAATCTTGGCTTTGCCCTCGACCAGATTCGCATTGTGTCCAATCGAGAATTTGCAGATGCTAACCCTGCCGCTGCTACTTTCTTCGATCTGGTGCAGATTCCCATTAATGATGTGAGTGCACAAAACCAACTCATTCAAGATGGGGAAGATAGCCCTGAAGATGTGCGCCGCCACGCAGAAGAGTGGATCGCAGAGAACCAGGAGCAGTTTGATACCTGGATTCAAGAAGCGATGGATGCAGGCATGCAGGCGTCCAACTAAGCTCACTCGTTCCATAGACGCGCATTAATTGCCTAAAAGGGGAGCGAAATCGCTCCCCTTTTTGATGTGACTGGGTGTGGTCGGCACCGCCATTTCAGGTGCCTTGAAGCCCTTCTTTGTAGGCAACCCAGCCGCCATACTGGGAAATGTCTTCCCACTCATGTTCTTCGATCAATTCACGGGGATAAAGGAAGGCGATCGCCCTCTCATCTCCTTCTAACAGAACCGTTTCGGGATACATGTTTGGGGGTTCATTTTCGGCCAAATAATTAAACTCTTCCAGGGACATTTCGTAGATTTCCCCTGGGATCGAAATGCCATCTGTTTCGACGGAATAGATGCCAGGGTGCCAGCCGTTTTGAACCGAATGGAGACGATAGAGCGGTTGCGTTTTGGTTTCCTTCATAAATTTGGCATTACCCAGGTTTTGGTGGTCGGGCTGCCCGCGCAGGGCAGAACCGCAAATGAAAACGCGACGGGTTTCGCTCATGGTCGTTGCACTCCTTATCCGTGGATTCGTTCGCTGAAGTAGGCTGTGAACTCAAGCATTTTACCGGACGGAGAATCGCGAGTTACGGATACTTTCTCCCCATCGTTGGTCGGTGGTTGTGAGGGTTTATGTAGAGCTGCAAGGGGTATGGAGGATGCCCTAGAATCCAGGGAGTGCATTGCTTGGGAGGAGCGAAAGGCATGACGGTTGTATCTCAGTTGAGCGTAAATGGCGATCGCCTGATGGGGGGGATCGAGCGGCTAGCCCGGATTGGTCGCTTGCCCAATGGCGATATTTGTCGTTTGGCCTTTACCCCGGAGGATGTGCAGGCACGCTACCAGGTGCAGCAGTGGATGATGGAAGCGGGGATAACAGTTTCCAACGATGCAGCGGGCAATATCATTGGCACCTATCCCGGTAGCGAGGCGAATGCTCCGGCGCTGGCAACGGGTTCTCACATCGACACGGTGCCGTCCGGAGGGGCCTATGACGGGGTGCTGGGAGTTTTGGCCGGAATAGAGGTGGTCAAGACGCTACAGGAGCAGCGACAGCGGCTGAAACACCCCCTTCAGGTGATTGTCTTTACCGATGAAGAGAGCAGTATGGTGGGGGCACGGGCATTGGCTGGCATGGTGCCGCGATCGCCCGCCGACCTGAAGTTGCGTGATGGCCTCACGATTGAAACCTGTCTGGAGATGGTGGGGGGTGATTGGCGCACCATCGGAACCGCCCAGCGCACTCGAGACCAGATTGCGGCCTTTGTCGAGCTTCATGTAGAGCAGGGCGCGGTGCTGGAGCAAACCGAAACGACGATTGGCGTCGTGCAGGGCGTTGTCGGGATGCGGCGCAGCATCGTGACCCTTCGCGGTCAGGCAAACCATGCTGGAACCACACCCATGGAGATGCGCCAGGATGCATTGGTTGCGGCAGCACAAGTTGTGTTGACGGTGCGGGAGATAGCCCTCGACACTCCTGATGCTCCGGTGGCAACGGTCGGCTATCTGACGGTGGCGCCTAACGCAGCCAACATTGTGCCGGGAGATGTGGTGTTGACGGTGGACATGCGGGATCTGTCCCCCATCGGATTGGCGTCGATGCAAGCGCGGCTGGAAGAGGCGTTGCAGGCGATCGCCACCAACACCCACACCGAAATCAGCATTGAACCCCTGCTCGATGTGGCGCCTTCCCCGGCTGCAGAAAGGATTCAGGATACAATTGCCGCCGTTTGCGAGGAACTGCAACTGAGCCACCGACCGATGCCAAGCCGAGCTGGACATGATGCAATGGAAATGGGCCGCATCACTGATATGGGCATGATCTTTGTTCCCAGCCAAATGGGGTTGAGCCACTCGGGGCATGAATACACGTCACCGGAAGACTGCATCCGTGGTGCCAACGTATTGCTGCACACTTTGCTGCGATTGGATGACCTGTATGCCTAGCTTGGGTTTGGTTGACATGACAACGATCGGCCCTCTTCCGTTTGGGGAAATTCAATCCTCGTTGACCCGCTGGATAAGGCTTTGTAACAATTATGGGTGGACTTTCTCGCCGTCAGTTTACACGCATCGGATTGGTCGCAGGAGCGGCGATCGCCGCCACCCGCTGCTCTCGTGCTGACGCGCCCTATGGCACGCCCAACAATCCCGCTCGAGGCCCCCAAGTTAATCGCAACGCGATTCGAGACGTTACTCTCCGACTCATTGGGACAGGCTCATCGCAAATCCATGAAGTTCGCAAAAAAGCGGAAGAAGATCTCGGCTTCAACATTGATATGCGTTCCTTCAACGCAGACGAGAACCTGCGCTTTGCCAGGGCTGAGCCAGACGAGTATGACCTATTTACGGCCGATTATGCAGGATTGCCCCTGATCGCACGTTCGGGGAGTTTGCAGCCCATTTACACTCACCGTATTGACGCCTTTGATAGCATCAACACCTTCTTTACCCAAGGAACCTTTGAGGGAAAGCCTGTCGAGCTTTCTCAGGGCACTGCCCCGTATCAGGTGATGTATCTCCAGGGAGCAGAATCAAGCGAATTTTCTGACAGTCCCACTAATTTCGCGACGCTTATCCCCTTCCAATACAGCGCCGATACGATTGGCTACCGCCCTGATTTGACCCAGCGGGCGATCGCTAGTTGGGGAGAACTGTTCAATGAAGAGTTTCGAGGGCAAGTTGCACTGCTAGAAAACCCACAACTGAGTATTTTAGATGCGGCGCTAGCGGCAGAAGCGTTGGGGCTGATGGAATTTGAAGACAAGGGCAACATGACCCGTGAGGAGATTGATCAACTCATCGGGTTGCTGATTGAGCAAAAGCGCAATGGTCAGTTTTGGGGACTGTGGGCGATGGTTGATGAGTCGGTAGACTGGATGGCGAGGCGAGATGTCGCGTTGCAACCTATGTGGGTCCCAGCCGTTGCCACCTTGAAATCGCGGGGGGTGAATTGTGTCACGGCTGATTTGCAGGAAGGCTACCGGGGCTGGAGTAATGGGATTGGCTTGTCGAGGCACCTCTCGGGCGTTGCCCTGGATGCGGCTTATGCATACATCAATTGGATGCTGGAGGGCTGGGCTGGCGCGTTTCTGATGCGTCAGGGGTATTACAGTGCGATCCCTGAGACTGCCAGAAAGTATATGTCGCAGTCGGAATGGGAATTTTGGTACAAGGGAGAGCCATCTTTAGGACCCGTGATTGACCCACTCGAGCGGCGACTGGAACGGCGTGGCATAACCCGTGAGGGGGGCAGTTTTCTCGAACGCTTTGGTGCGATCGCCTGCTGGAATTCAATCATGGATGAGAATCGCTATCTCGTCAGGAAATGGGATGAGTTCATGTCTACAGAAGTAGCTCCAGAGAGTCCCGAAGAGCCATCCCTTTAGCTACCGAATCCCTATTCGCTCATTCCAGAATTGCTGATCATTGGGTTGCGAGGGTGGGAAGCTCATTTGCCTGGGCGATCGCCATCGCATCTTTATCCTCATGGGCTAGGGGAATGCGGGACTGCAGATGAGACCGTAAGGTCGCCCACTCTTCTGGCTCTAAGGGGGTAATGAGGGAGATTTCGGGGGTCATCTCGGGGTCGAGTCCGACTTCGGCAAGTACCTCCAAGGCCACGCTGGACAGTGCGAAATCTGCCTCCTCCGCATCTATGTCGCCGCTATAAATCAGAAGGGTTGTGCGATCGCCCTTGGGCAATCCCAACACGCTGCGAAGCAAGTGAACCAAATCGCTATAAAGCACGTCTTCCGCCTGCTGCCAGTCGGGGAACGCAATCAGATTATGCGATCGCAACGGATATAGCTCCTTCGGTTCAAATGCAGGAGCCGTAGGAATTGGCAAACGGGCAGGCAAGTCTTCGGCATGGTCACTAGCAGCAAGAATCTGGTGCCGCAGCTTAGCCAGTTCGGAGGATGTTTCTCCGGCTTCTTCTGCCGCGACAACCAAGTGCAAGGCGCGGGCGTATTGCTGCTCGGTCAGGTAGTGGCGAATGCGCTCCAGTCGCGATTCTCCCGACAATGCCCAATCTTCTGGTGGACTGGCGGGGGACTGGTCGATCCCGCAAACCGCAAATTGCTGCAGATGCGCAGGCAGTGCCCAAGTAATGCGCGGATCAGGTTGATGGTCGATAGGTTGTACGTCACCCCGCCAAGCAATGCCCATAATTTGCATCGTTTGGTAAATCTGCGTCTGCCAACCTTTGCGTCGAAAATACTCCAACCCTTCCGCAACATGGGGAGATGCCAGATCGTGAAAGACCACCAGCGCATCAGTTGCGGCTAGCGGTTCACAGGCGATCGCATCCAGCAACGGTCCAACCGTTTCATGGTCTCCGTCAATGAACAAAAGCGACCAAGGTTGCTGGCGTTCCTGTGCTACCGCCGTAACCGCCTGGGGACTGTACCCTGGCAGTAACGTGACCCGTTCCCGGATCCCAGCGTCGGACAGGGATTGCTGCACGCTGTTGTAGAACATCCACTGTCCCAGCATCGGATCAATCACATCCAGTTCGACCCCGGCTAGCGCTAGATGGCAAGCCGACCAGCCCATCCAACAGCCGATTTCTAACGCGGGCTTACCCCGAAAGGGTAGTGCCAGGTTGTAGAGAATATGCGCCTCATCGCGACTGAGAAAGCCCACAAAGGGATGCCGTTGATCCACATACCAAGGATGAGGCACCTCCTTGCGCAGGTAAGTCCAAGGGCAAGTTTGGGGATTGCCCAAGGTCATGTTCGGAAACGCGGTGTCTGGCCGCGCAATCTGCAAGCCTGGTGCAATGTAATCCTGGGGTGGGAAAAATAGGCGCTCCAGTTTCCACATCTCCTCAGTGACCCCGGAGGCTATTGCTGTTAATGGGTGGGATGGTTGTTCAAGGGCATCTGCAACGACGTGGAGTGTTTCGTTCACCATTCGTTCCAGTCGGAACATCGTTGTTGCTCGCTCGTGCGCTAACTGACCCTGGTGCGATCGCACCTCTTCCTGCTCCGCCCAAGCTGCAATGCCCCGCACTAAATCCTGCACGGTTGCTGCGGGCTCCTCGTTGGGTGAGGTCAGCAGAATTCCCGTTTCGCCCAGCTCTTCCGGAATGCCGCTCACCGCCGATGCCATCACAGGCAAACCCTTTGCCATCGCCTCCATAATCGACAATGGCATCCCTTCCACATGGGATGGCAGGATAAACATATCCGCCGCATCCAACCAATCGGGCATATCCCACCGTTGCCCCAGTAGATGGACGCGATCGCCCACACCTAGGTCAGCAATTTGCTGCTCCAGAGTTGCTCGCAGTTGCCCATCTCCAGCCCAGGCGAAATGGAGCCGCGACCACTGGGGCATGGTTTTGAGTTGGGCGATCGCCTCCAGCAGATAGTGATGCCCCTTCACCTGTTCCAACCGCGCCGCCGTGAAACAGAGGATGTCGGTTTCGCCAATGCCTAACTCCTGGCGCAAGCGTTGCCGTACAGCCGGATCAGGCAGTGAGAAGAAAGTCGCGGGACGACCGTAATGGATGACTTGGCCTTTTTCTGAAGCAAGTCCGTACTGCTGATGCAGAAGCGTTAAATTCTCCTGGGAAACCGCGACAACTTCCTGGGCTGCTTCAAATTGATGAGACAGAACGCGTAAGCACTGCTCGGCCATCAATGGTGCCGCAAAGTGCTGGGTCATGGCGGGTGCCACAAAGCCTTCCACCATGAAAAACGGAATGCCCTGCACCATTGCCTGGTGGCGAGCGGCCATGTTGGAGGCGGGGCAGCTATCGCTGAACACAATCAAATCCGGTTGCAGCGCTTTAAAGATGCGTGCCGCATCGGAACCGTCGTAGGTGCCTCGACTAAAGTCTTGCCCCGTGTCGTAGCGCAGCCATACATGGGGAATGCCACGTTGTTGTCGCACTTCCACCAGAGGATTGTGGGTTTGGGATTGCACACAAGTGATGCTATAGCCATGCTCTACCAATGCCAGCAACATCGCATGGTTGTATTGGGCAACACCACCCTGCCCCGGATCATCGGTGTAGAGCAAGATGTGGGGGGTGGAAGAGGACATGGCGATCGCGACTCACTGGACGTCTCGTTTTAGGGAGTCACTCCAGCATTGATCATGCAAGAAATAGGCGAGGAATGTCTCCAGGGGTAGAATGCCCATACCCAAGCTCATACACGTCATCTCCCTGAGGCCGATGCGCAGATCTCTGGGAGCAGTGCTTGTAGCCGATCGCCCGTGCGTTGATTTTCCTCAGGTGTGCCAACGGTAATACGCAGGCCACCGCTGGTTTTGCGGATGAGGGTTCCTTGCTGTTTGAGGGTATTGAACAGGCGATCGAGCGTTGCATCCGGATCAAGGTCTGGGGCAAGTGCTGTCGGATCGAGACGAACAAAGAAGAAATTGGCATCGCTTGGCCACACCCGTAGTGTTGGAAATGACCGAAGGCGATCGCCAAGCTTTTCGCGCTCTTGCCGAATCGTCTCGATAATGGGCAGCAACTCCGCTCGATGCTGCAGGGTAAGCTGTGCAGCGGTTTGGGTCATAGCCGGGAGGTTGTAGGGAAGGCGAACTTTTTCCAGAGCCGCAGCAACACCAGGATGCGCCAGTCCATACCCAACCCGATGGGAAGCCAACCGATAGGCTTTGGAGAAGGTGCGCAAAATTACCCAGTTGGGATGCTGGGGCAACTCCGGTAACAGCGAGGTTTGGCTGAACTCGAAGTAGGCTTCGTCAATGACCACCAAAATGTGGTCAGGAAGCTGGCGCAGCCATTCGATTTCCGCTTCCGTCAAGGCGTTGGCGGTGGGCGAGTTAGGGTGAACCACGAACACAACCCGAATGGGCTGAGCATCGGTATCGGCGATCGCCGCCTGTGCCGCAGTGCAGTCGATTGCGAAGGTCGTCTCGTCCCGTCCCACGGTCACCACCGGGATGCCCAAAGTATTTGCCGTAATGGCATACATCGAGAAGGTGGGATTAGCGACCAGAATGGAGTCTTCCCCACCTAAGCAGGTGGCAATCAGCAACGCACGGATCAGCTCATCGGAACCATTGCCGATCGAGATATGCGTAGGCTGTACCCAGTCAGTGTGAGCCGATTCGTTCGCGTACTGGGCGATCGCGACCTTCAGCTCGGCGTGGCTGCCGTCGGGATAGCGGTTTGCTTCCAAACTGTGCTGGTAGTGCCATGCCAGTTTTTGCTTCAGTTCCGCTGGCAAGTCATAGGGGCTTTCGTTCGTATCCAGCCGATCCACGATGGCAGGAGCCTCAGCTCCTAACCCACCGGGATGGGGCTTATAGGCAGCCAGTTGAGCCAAATCCGATCGCAAAAAGGGCAACATCATTCGTTCCATTAAGCATTGAGAAGATTGGGTTACGAGTACGCAAAATAAACGGTAAGAAAAGAGCAGGTTTCATCAATCATCCTGATCAAAATTTCAACCATTTGTATCTAGAATATGTCGCTGTCTTCCAAGAAATGACGGAACATTCCATATCTCTAAATATTCTTTAGATAGTGAGATTAGGAATTATTGTTTCGACATCGTCGCAAAAACGGTAACCCAACAAAATTCAAGTGGATATGGGGAGACAATAAACTTGAGCACAAGACCTTGTCGATTCTAAGACTGCATAAATGAATGCGGTTGGTTGTGCCAAGCTGAAGCAAATAAGGAAGCCAAAGCTGCACGGAAACGAAGAGGTAATAGGGACATGAGTGGGAACAATTGTGACAAATCGAAACCTGATGGTTCTCTCCAAATCTTTGCAAACAAGCAAGTGCTACGGACAGATCAACCCCATCAATACGGATAGGTTTCGGTTCGTCCGACCCATTCAACGACTCAACCCCAACACTGACCAATCCAACACTGACCAAACACTGAGGCAAGTTCGATGAAGTTCGTTTCACCTACCTGGCTGGCAGCGGCATTGTTGTTTACAATGGGCTGCTCTGTCCAAGAATCTATGTCTCCAACCTCAACCAACTCCTTACCCCAAGCAACGGAACCCCCAGTTGCTGTAACGGAAGCCCCAGTCACGAGCGCTCCTGCTTCCCCCGCTGCAATCGCCCAGGCTCCCACCATCGACATGACGGTTATTCCTGGCGAACGGGTCGGCGCAATCGATGCTAGCACCTCCCGTACCGAACTTGCTGAACTGTATGGGGAGGAAAATCTCACGGATGCGGACATCCCTGTCGGCGAAGGTTTTGTTGAAGCAGGTACGGCTCTCGATATGGGCGAGGGGCGATCGCTCAACCTGATCTGGAGTGACGAAACCCGTACCCAACCCCTAGAAGCCCGCGATTTGGGCGAAGCCTGGAAACTGCCGGAAGGCATCGGCGTGGGCACCAGCCTCGAAGAACTCGAAGAGATTCTGGGTCCGTTTGAACTGACAGGCTTTGGCTGGGATTACGGTGGTACGGTCTTCTTTGAAGGAACCCCACTGGCGGAATACGATGGCCTTGTGTGGGTTCGCCTGGCACCCCCTGATAGTAGGCTTGCTGATAGCCCCGGAGCCTTCGAAGCGGTGATGGGCGATCGCATGATTCCTAGCGATGATCCCAACCTGGATGCCCTTGACCTGAGCGTGGTCGACATGGGGGTTTATCTTAGTAGCCCAAGCCAATAGGTAATGCTCAGGGAACAGCTAGAAAATTAACGGTCTGTATCACATCCGGTTGAAGAACCCAAATATCATTTGCGCCCGCTGCGTTGCAGCGGGCGCAAATGATATTTGGGTTTTGCGGCTATTTAACCGGACTTGATATTAGTAGTTCAGTGAGAGAACAGGCAATACCCTCGCGCTCACTGTTTTTTTAGGTTTCTTCCTAAGGCCATATGGGCTTTCTGAAGCACACAATTGGATCCCGTAGGCACAAACCAACGTCCGGTTCCAAGACTTCCCAACCAATGGACTCCAGCATCTCACAGGTTTCCTGGACGCCTGCATGATACCAACGTCCTGGCGTTGTTGAGGGATCGTTTTTATCTAGTTCTACCCAGTTGCCATAGAGCGAATTGCATCCTTTACGGAACTGTTCCACATAGCTAGCTGCATCATTCAAGCTGTGCAAGATGGGGTCAGGGCCAACGCGCCGTACCCGAAGTTGATTGAGATTGCGCACGGCTGCATTGTATTTGTCGAAGTCACTAATCATCACCATGCCCATAGCTCCCGCTTGCATCTTGGGAAACAGATTGCGGTAATACTCACATTGACCTTCCCAGGTGATGTGGCAAAAGACCCCAAAGGAAAACAGGAAGTGGAAGTAATCATCGGGTAAATCTTTGCAGGAAAAATCTTGAACCTGGAGATAATTCACCTTTTCCTTGTTCTCGGTGCCGATATATTCCCAGAAGTGATTGTCTTCGGCAGAAACAGCATCCAAACACCAGATTTCTTTGGCTGGGAGCAATGTTTTGGTCCAAGCCCCCCGACCAGGCCCAATTTCGGCAACAATGGTTTCAGAATCGATATAAGGGCGAACGCAGGCTTGGTATACCGCATAAAGTACAGAAACATAACCCAGCTCCCCATAGGAGCTTTCGCTAACTGGATTGAGCGGATCCCCTTCGTAATACCCACCCTGCCATAAGCCCTGAAAGCGCTGGATCTCTTCGCGATCGGCCACCATAAAAATCTCCTAGAAAATATAAAATGTCAATAATCGCTAGTGTTTATAACCTGTGCTTCACTCAGAAATAAGTATGAATATCAGCTTAGACTGATAACAACTCAAACCTAAGGAATCAGGGATTGGTATGGCTATTTCTCAGTCGGAGTACACCTTTCTGTCTATCCTGGCCCAATTGTCGCTTTTTCCAGAAAATCCTACGATTTTGGAGTTTGGTGAGCAGCATTGGCATGGGGATGTTTCTCTTGATGATGTTAAGCAAGATGTTGATATATTTTTGCCAGAACAAGCTCAGAAAGTTCGACAAGAACTTGGTCAGTTGATGCAAAGACAGGATGAACGGAAAAACTTCGATATGGCAAAGATTGTCTATCGCTTATTTTTTAATTATCAGAACTTAACCGCTATTGACTTACATGGAACTGAGAATAGCTTACCCCTTGATCTTAACCATGAAATCTCCCTTGGCCAAGAATTTGATATCTCTATTAACTTTGGTACAGGAGAGCATGTCTTTAATGTTTGTCAGTTTTTCAAAACCATCCATGACTGCACCAAGTCGGGGGGGATAATGTTACATGTCATGCCATTCCTAGGATGGATGGATCACGGATTCTTTAACTTTCAACCTACTATTTACTGGGATTTAGCAGAGAGTAATCACTATGAGGTCTTAGCTTTTCTGTTCATTAATGGAAAGCAGTTTTTCCATCTTGCAGACCGTCAAGCTGTTACACAATATTTGATGGCGTTACGCCTCGAGCCTCAGAAGTGTTCTGTCATACCGTCTAATATCTATGTGGCGATGCGAAAGACAGAGGAACCGACTGATTTTCAAATTCCCATGCAGAAATTCTTCCAAATGACGCCAGAAGAGTATTGGAGCATGTCAAAAGATTTCTAGAGTGTCTTCTTGGATTACGGACGGTTCCGGAGAAGAAAAACAACATCAAACTCATATTCCCAATTGAAATGGCGGTAGCAGGTAAATTTGTCGAATAAATCGAGAATATCTTGCAGTCGAAAATCGTAAAGATGAAAGGGATTGTAGTGCGTTGTTTTCTTGCTGGGATAGGTCAAGACAACTTTTTTGATAGCATTACGATCAACAAAATTTGGCAGGACAGAGGTATCGCGAATATGCTCAATCGTTTCGACAGTCATGAGCATATCAATGGGGCGATCGCTCGTCCATTCTGCTAAATCCGATGCATGAAATTCGATCCGCTCACTGGCATACTCCTGCTTTGCGAACTGAATTGTTTCTGGATCTGCATCAACCCCGATGACATGTTTGACATCGGGATTTGTCGCTAGTAAATAGCTGCCATAACCACACCCACAGGCTGCATCACACACCACGCCTTCAGCAAATTGACGCAATAGTGCATAGCGTTCGATGTGGCGCATGAGACGAATTTGGGCTTCTACTTCTAGAAGCTTTTGGCGATCGATATATAATCGCTGATCCACAACTTTACGCGTTACGTTAGTGAGATTGGGCTGATGCAAATCTGTTTTTCTCATGGGGGTTTCCTATCAAGCTCTCAACATTTTTTAGACAAATCATTTTTGGCAAAGAACCGATGAATCAAAGTCATCAGTGAATCATGGCAGAGCAGGAATCAGATTGTATTATCCTTGCCGTCGATCTCTTCAAGTATTCCCAAGAACATCGCAAATTAAGCTGGGGTACGGCGAGATGTAAATATTGGGGCGATCGCTCAACCTGCTTTGCGTTTCCGATCCTCAATATCGGCTTGGATCGTATTCCACACCGTATCGTAAATATCCTTCCAGTTGTTCTCCCGAATTACCTGATCGCGCACCGCACGACTCCGGTTCATTAGCTCCTCTTCTGACATTTCCAAAGCACGCTGAATGATAGCGTGGTTTTCCTTTGGATCATGGGTCAGATAAATTGCGTGAGGACTGACCAATCCACTTTCAGGGGTTACGAGGGGAACGATGCCTCGTGCGCAACTCTCAAGGATGGTTGTGGCTTGGGCATCGGCATCGGCTGTGTGAATGTAGAAATCGCAGTTGGTAACCGCCCATTCTTGGAATGCTGGATCGTTATTGTCAACGCCGCCGATGAAATTGAAGACATAGGTTTCGTCATCAATCCGATACTCAACAAGTCCCGGATTGGTGTTCGGTAGGGCTCGCGTCGCGACATGCAGCAATGTATCTAATCCATCGACACTTCTGCAGGTGATGTCGAAGCCTTTGTAGGTTGATAGATTGCTGATATGGAGAATTTGGCGTTCGCCCACTGGGTTAAACGATGTTTTGACATAGCGAAAATTTTGTGCAGCAACCCCCATATTGCAATGAACCAGCTTGTCCTTGACGCGGGTTTGAATCGTGTCGGCAGAAGACTCATGGGTGCGTTTGATCCAAATTTCCCCACAGAGCGCGAAGATCTTAGAGGCCGCCATCAACTGCGATTCTAGAAAAGGCATGTTTGCGGTCCAGACATCGGGCCAGTCTGGTACCCAGGGCGTCAAGATATAGGTATTTGGGTGAGCCGCAGCCCCAGCCGTTAGGGTATTATCACGAACCCAGTCGTGGATGAGTGCGCCATGAATCTGCCCTAAACCCTGGCCTAACCCATCCCAGGTAAGGTGACCCAGCAAGATGTCGTTCGGATTCTCGGTGACTCGACCGCTTTGGCAATGGGTTTGGTTAAACGCAATACGCTGGCTCAGATAATACTCTGCCCATTTAGCAATTTCTAGGTTGGAAAACTCGTAAATATCGGGGCTATGCTCTCGCATTGCATAACCGAGCCAGAAGAAATGCAGCATTTTGGATCTGCTCTCAGCACGAAACGATATGTTTATAACCTAGCAAGGGGATGTTCTTGCAACAGAAACGCGAAAAGGTGTCGTCTAGCTGTGAGGAAGCGCCCCCGGACACCGTTACCCTTACCATACTGATGGGAAAGAGTCCCTAGAGAGTAAACGAATCCCGATTGCTTGCTCTACAGAACATTTGTGGTCTTCTCAGGTTCTGTATTTGAAGGAGTAATGGTGCTTCTAGATAGCTTGCCCAAAATGGCTACAGTTATATCTTGAGTAAAAACAAAGCATCCACAACCTGAGGCTGTGGATGCTTAGTAGAGTCGATAGAAATTTGCGTTTCTAAGCAACCAGAAGAGACAACCTACTGACCAACCAGAGCTGCGGTACCACCACAGTCACCATCCTGAGGATCAGGGCGACCAGCAGTATAGGTAATAGTTGTAGGTACCGGTGCGGCTGTAGCAGCTGCCTTAGTTTCGCAAACGATACCGGGCAGGTCATTTGCCGTTGCCAGAACAAAACCAGCGTAGGACTTCAAATTAGCCTTGTTGGCGGTTCCACTGATGGTTGTGCTGGGTTCAGTGCCCGTGTAAGTTGCCGGGGCAACAGTATACGCATAGTTTTGAGTGTCGGGAACGGACGCCTCAACTTCAGTTTGAGCGCCGAAACGAGCGTACTCAACGTAATAAGCTTGCTGACCACGGTTGATGGAACCAACGTAGGTCTTCGCTTCAGTTTGACGTGCCTTGTTTGCTTGGTTCAGGAAGGAAGGCAGGGCGATCGCCGACAGAATACCGATGATAACGATTACAACCAACAGTTCAATCAGAGTGAAGCCCTTGTTTTCGCGCTTTTGGATCAAGTGCTGAAGGAACTTGGCTTTGAGTTCGGTTTTCATGAGTTGTTGTCTCCTTGAGTTGTTGCGGGATAGTGGTTTCTAACTCCTAAAGATAATCTGCCCACCTGTGTTCAGTTTCATATCACCCCTGTTGAAAAAACTTTGACTTTTTTGAGGAAAAATACGCGGAAGCCTCGTAGTCTAAGGGCTGATGCTGAGGGCTGGGCGCACTGGAAGGATCAAAATGTTCCTTTTTCTCTCGCTTTATCACGGACAGGACCTTTGTTGCTAAGTTAGGACAATCCTGACTAATTTTCTTTGCTGTTGCGATTGTGGTGCGATTGCAACAGCAAAGAAGATGTGTGAATTCCAATGGGTTTTTCTATGGTAACTACCCTTTTTGCTTATGGGAGTTATCTACTTAGGATGGTTGGGGTGAAGGTGTGAGATAGTGTTGCCACATTTGCTCAAATGCGATTTCTAAATCGTGAGTGAATTGCTTGGTATTCCATAGGGGAGCGGTTTGACGGGACGCACGCAGTTTCTGGCGCACATATTGGCGCAAGTCGGTATCTCTTCCATAGCGCACGCCCCACTCAACATACTCTTCAGCCGAGTGAGCGATACCTGTGTCGATGCCCACGTTACGAAGCATGGTGTAGCTATTACGACTGGAAAACTGTTGTCCCACCCGTGTTACCAGGGGGATGCCTCTCCATAGTGTTTCCAGGGTCGTTGTTGCGCCAGTGTAGGGAAAGGTGTCGAGTACCACATCGGCAATGTCAAGATTGGCGCGGTGAGTTAATTCATCTGGGTCGCGATCCAAGAATCGGAGGCGATCGCCCTTCACCCCAGCAGCTTCGGCGGCATGGTAAAAGGCTGTTTGTAGCGATCGCGCATCTCCCAATCCCTTAATCAACAGGTAGCTGTTGGGCACCTGCTTGAGGATTTGAAGCTGACATTGTGTAATGTCAGGATGGCGCTTGACCGCTGTTTGAGCGCTTAGGTAAACCACAGCATCGTCAGGAATGCCTAGGTCAGATCGCCGCAAGGTGGGCACACCGATTTCAAATCCATCTACAGCGATATAGGTTTGGGGGAGCCGCCAGATCGTCTCGGTGTAATAGGCTTCTGCCTTCTCCGGCAACACGAAGGGGTCGGCCAGGAAATAGTCGATGGTCGGCAGACCAGAGGCATCGTAGCCCAACCAGCTCACTTGAATGGGAGCGGGTTTCAGGGCGAGCACTGCATAGCTTCTACCGGAGGTATAGCTATCGAGATCTAGCAGAATGTCAATCGCATCGTTGCGAATAGTATTGGCAATCTGCTCGGCCTCGCCAAAGGTTTCCCTTGCTACCGTAGCTGGATCGGCGAACCACTGCTGGCTGAAGTCGCTAATGCCGCTTGGATGCGGTTGACAGGTCTGAATATAGCTATAAAATCCGAAGCGATCGCGATCGTAATGCTGAAAAATCCAACGGCTCAGCCAGCCCACTGAATGCGTGGTCATGAATTCTGACAGAACCCCAACCCGTAGCTTCTTTTTGGTAGATCTGGACATTGGTCTGGATGGCTGGTCGCTTATCCTTCCATGCGAGGTGGGCGCAGTTTTCTCAGAATTGGGTTGAAGACTTTGATAGTAGAGCGTTGAAAGTCGGTTACACAAAGACCGATGGTGGCTCGGATTGTCCTCAAAGTAGGGGTAGGGGAATAGGCTTTTGACGGCGATCGCCAGCGGCACATAGAAATCGGGCTGTTCCTGGCATTCGCGATCAAACTGCTCCAGCAGTCGAAAACTATCCGAGAAATGTCTTTGGGCATCATGCCAGTGCGTAGGCAGGTGCAAAAAGCCATCCACAAGCAACTCGTTGGCGAGTATTTTCTCGATTACTACCTCTGTTTGTCTGAGTACCTCCTTCACCCAAGCAACCATCTCCTCAAACTTGCCGAGGGCTCGGTAGATCAACGCCTTCTCATATTTCAAGTCAAAATGTTGCGGGTCGAGCTGCAAGCCACAGTCGATAAGCGCAAGGAGATTGTCGTAGTTTTGGGGACATGAGCGATCGAGGCGTAGGTGGAACGCCTTGTCGAATAGAAGCTGTGCTGTTGAGGCTGGATAGGGCAGGTAGGAAATGAGTTGGTTTAACCAGAGCAAAACAGCCCGTTGACCTGCCTTATCCCACTGAAGCACTTCTTCAACGGTGATCTGTAATAAGTCACGATCCAATTGCTCTAAGGCATCCTCATGGTTTACAAGCGCTTCGGCCAAGCCTAAATCTAAATCAAGATCGGTTAGCTCTGGATTCCGAATCGCGATGCGAATGAGCTTCAGCGTAATGTTTGGATTGAATGGCGCGAGTTCGTGAAGATGCTGATGAATGACCCAGGCGTTTGGCCAATCACTGAGTTGTTCAAACGCTTTCGCTTTTGCCTGTAGGTTCTGAATCAATTCGGACAACAGGATATCTGTTTTCGTGGCATCCGCTTCTGAAAATGCAAAAGCCCATGTCAGTTGAGCTGCCTCTTCTTGTCCTGCGAGGAGATAGGCGATGCCTAGGTGCAAATAATGCTGCAGGCTGTCTGTCTGGAACTCAGTCAGTTGTTCAAAACAGGCAATGGCAGCTTCAAAATCGCCAGCATCAAGCGCCTGTTCTCCCGTTTGCTGAAGCGTTGTGATATCTGGTGCGTTGGTAGGGGGCGAAGGGTCTGTTGACATAGCGTTTGGTTTAGGAAAACAGGGCTTGTGAGGAGCCGAAAGATGTGTCCTATATTCTGCCCACTTGTGCGAGCGGGTTTCCAGCGTAAGGGCAAATTCTTTTACTTTCAGGCTTGATACAACACAGCGATCGCTGGGGAACCGTAGGATATTACAGGCTCTTTACATTGTGCTTGAGTAAACCGTGGTTATCCTTCCACTTGCAACGACATTCATTTCCGTGCCGCTAGAGCAGACGCTTTCAGATCCGCCTGGAGAAATTACCGGGCTCGTCAACACCTTGATTGTGCTGTTACTGATTGCCACGGCTGTTGCGCTAATTACGCGGCGGCTGCGCATTCCCTATGTGGTGGGTTTGGTGCTGGCGGGGTTGGCTGTGACCCAGCAGGTGCTACCGGAGTCCATTGGGTTGAATCCTGATGTGATTTTGAATTTGTTTTTGCCCATTTTGATTTTTGAGGCGGCAATCAACACGGATATCAGTCGGCTTCGTAGCACCATTCGCCCCATCGCGCTGCTGGCGGGGCCAGGAGTCATGCTCTCAGCGGTGATTACGGCGATCTTGCTCCAGATTTGGCTCGACCTTGCCTGGATTACTGCTGCGGCAGTCGGAGTCATCCTCACCATTACCGATACGGTGTCGGTGATTGTAGCGTTCAGAAGTGTTCCGGTTCCAGCACGACTCACCACTATTGTGGAAGGCGAAAGCCTCTTTAACGACGGGATTGCACTCGTATTGCTGAGTCTAATCACGACGATCCACCTACAAGGTTCAATTAGCCTGAGCGATGGCATTCAGCAGATGGTGATTGCCTTTGTGGGGGGTGGGGCTTTGGGAGTCGGGTTGGGCTACCTGTGCGTGGGGCTGTTTCGCCAATTGGATGATGCCCTCAGCAATATTCTGTTGACGGTAGCCGTGTCGCTAGGGACGTTCCAAATTGGGCAGGTATTGGGCGTGTCGAGCGCGATCGCTGTCGTTATTGCAGGCTTGGTTATTGGCAACTTGGGCTTTCGTCGCACTTCTGCATCCACCCGTGTGACGTTGCTGAATTTCTGGGAATATGCTGGATTTGGCGTCAACACCTTTATTTTTCTGCTGGTGGGAATCGCCGTAGAGCCAAGAATTTTGCTGCAAACGATTCCGGCAGCGCTATTGGCTGTGTTGGCGTACCAAATTGGGCGTGTTCTCTCGATATATCCCTTATTGTTTCTGCTGCGTTTTTGCGATCGCCCTCTGCCCTTGCGATGGCAGCATGTGTTGATTGCCGGAAATGTTAAAGGCTCCCTGTCAATGGCGCTGGCGATTAGCTTGCCGTTCACCCTGCCCGATCGTGCCGAAGTCATCACGCTGGTATTCAGTACTGTCTTGGTGTCCTTGGTGGGACAGGGGTTGAGCCTGCCCTGGGTGGTCAAGCGTCTGCGCTTATCCCATTCCTCAGAGATTCGGCAGCGCATGGAGCACCTGCAACTCACCATGATTACAGCGAAAGCAGCCCAGGAAGAACTCCAGCATCTTTTGCAATTTGGCAGTTTGTCTAAATCGCTTTATGAAGAGCTATTTGCTACCTACCAGGCTCGCATTGCCGCCTCAGAGAAAGACTTACGGGAGCTCTACAACCAACGAATGGCCGATGGCGTCAGCACATTGGAAGACCAAGGTTATCTCGACAGCACGTTACGTCGCTTGTACCTGGCGGAAAAGGGAGCCATTAACGATGCGCTACGCCAGGGATTGCTGTCAGATGAGGTGACTCAGGCCTATATGCAGGCGCTGGACGAAAAACTGCTTTCCCTCAAGGATGATTGAGCCAAGCTAGAAACGCCGGATGTCTTGCCTTGCTTACGGCGAACATAGCCCCATGAAGTCCAGCATTTTCCGTACAAGCTCTGGCTTTGTCACCGCCAGGATGGTTGATCCACTTTCCAGCAGCGTGTTGCCGTTGGGAATCATCAGATCTTCGTGGGGATGTGCTTGATAGCCAATAATCAAGGTTCCGGCAGGAAAGCGCGGATCCTGTGCGATTTCAGCTAGCCTGCGCCCCACGATGTAGCATTCCTGCGGAATGGTAAGCTTCAGCACTTCAATTTGTCCTTGCTCAAAGTGCATCATGGCATCCACTTGGGGGTATTCGATCGCATTTACAACCCGATTAATCGCTAGTTCTGTCGTGCTGATGATGTGAGTCGCCCCTGCCAGTTGGTAGGGCTCGGCAAAGTCGCGATCGCGCATCCGCACCACAATCTGCGGCACTCGGTAATGACGCGACAGGGTCACTAATGCCAGGTTGAGGGCATCTTCCCGCAGAGAAGCAATCACAATATCGGCTTTACGAATTCCCGCTTCCATCAGGGTTGTTGTATTGACAGCGCTACCTTCAAACGCCATTACGCCAATTTTCTCGCGGGCATATTGGCAAGCCAGGGCATCGGTATCCACTACGGCAATGGTGTGCCCCATATCCAGCAATGTCTCTGCCAACTCCAGGCCCATCATGCCAGCCCCACCAATCAGAACGTACAAAGCGCCTCTCCATATAAATGCGATTTCCAGTTCCTTGAGTGTATAACCAGGAAATGGTTGATCGTCCAGAGTGTTTTGGTGGTTGGATGGTGTGGGCGATCGCCATCAAGCCAAGCGATAGGCTACCAGACAGGAAGCCACGATAAAATCATGGTGATGCTTTTGCCCAAAGCCATGAAGGTGGATCGATGACAATCGCAACAGAAGGGCCACGCTCCCCGATCGCCCCACTTTACCGATGGAGCATCGAACGCTATCACCAGGCAGTGGAAGCGGGCATTTTTAATGATCAGTATGTTGAATTACTGGATGGACACTTGATCGCGATGGCTCCAGAAGGGATTGCTCATGCGGGACTCAGTAGTGATGGGGCGGATTACCTGCGAGAACGATTGGGCGATCGCGCTAAAGTTCGAGAAGGAAAGCCGATTACCTTACCTAATGATTCAGAGCCCGAGCCCGATATTGCGATTGTGCAACCCTTGGGCGATCGCTACAAAACCGAACGGCATCCCCATGTATCTGATATTTTCTGGGTGATTGAATATGCCAACACCAGTCTGGAAAAGGACTTGCAGCTCAAAACTCAGATCTATGCTGTTGCAAAAATTCCAGAGTACTGGGTCGTCAATTTGAGGACCCGAGAGCTGATTGTGTTTCGAGAACCTGGGGGAAATGGGTATCAATCTCGGCAAACTATGACGGATGAAACAATTTACCCGGTGAGCTTTCCGACAATTGCGATTGAGGTAGCAAAGTTGGTGGCATGAGCGATCGGTTATCCAAGCTACCTGCGGGGGCAAGATCTGCGACTTCTTCAAGAAGTCGCAGATCTGATGCGCCTATCCCAGAATCTGGGTGGATAGAATGCCCCATCCGCTGGCGGGGTTCGATACAATTCGTAGATGACCTCTCTAGCCGACGGTGAACCCTCGTGACCGCTCCAGGAAGCTACAAAGATACTGTCAATCTGCCCAAGACCTCGTTTGAAATGCGGGCAAACGCAACGAAGCGTGAACCAGAGATCCAGCAGTTTTGGGAAGAGAATCATATTTACCAGACGCTCTCCGAGGAAAACCCCGGTGAGGTATTTGTTCTGCATGATGGCCCCCCCTATGCCAATGGGGCGCTCCACATTGGCCATGCAATGAACAAAATCCTCAAGGACACCATTAACAAGTATCAACTGTTGCAAGGGCGGAAAGTCCGCTACGTTCCCGGTTGGGACTGTCATGGGTTGCCGATCGAACTGAAAGTGCTGCAAACCATGAGTCAGGATGAGCGGCGATCGCTCACACCCCTAGAACTGCGTCAACGGGCTAAAACCTGGGCCTTGGAGCAGGTGGAGCAGCAAAAAACGGGGTTCCGCCGCTACGGGGTGTGGGGCGACTGGGAGCATCCCTATCTCACCCTTATCCCTGGCTATGAGGCGGCGCAAATCGGTGTCTTCTGGCAGATGTACCAGAAAGGCTACATTTATCGAGGGCTGAAGCCTGTTTACTGGAGCCCCAGCTCCCAGACCGCTTTGGCAGAGGCCGAGCTGGAATATCCCGATGGCCATACCTCCCGCAGTATCTATGTGGCGTTTCCGGTGCTGAATCTGCCGGAATCTGCCGCAGCACTCCAACCCTACCTGAATGGACTGGGCGTCGCTATCTGGACTACAACCCCCTGGACAATTCCTGCAAACCTGGCGGTGTCAGTCAACCCCAGCCTGACCTATGCGGTAGTAGAAGTGCCCGATGGTAGCCAAAAGGTTGTAGACGGCCATTGGCATTGTCGCTATCTGATTGTGGCCAAAGATCTGGTGGAGCAACTCTCTCAGACCTTCGGCGAGACCTTGACGGTGAAAGCCGAGCTGCCTGGTAAAGCGCTGGAATTCATTACCTATCGCCATCCTCTGTATGAACGGGACGGTCAGGTGGTCATCGGCGGCGATTACGTGACAACGGAATCCGGTACAGGGTTGGTGCATACGGCTCCTGGGCATGGGATGGATGACTTTATCGTAGGGCAGCGTTACGATCTGCCTGTTCTGTCGCCTGTGGATGACTACGGTAACTTCACCCTAGAGGCTGGGGAGTTTGCAGGGCTGAATGTACTGAAGGATGCCAACGATGCCATCATCAAGGCGCTGACCGACAAGAAAGTTCTGCTTAAGGAAGAAACCTACAGCCACCGCTATCCCTACGACTGGCGCACGAAGAAGCCGGTGATCTATCGTGCTACGGAGCAGTGGTTTGCCTCGGTCGATGGGTTCCGGGAGGAGGCAATGCAGGCGATCGCCGATGTTCGCTGGATCCCGGCTCAGGGCGAAAACCGCATCAAGTCCATGGTGTCGGAACGATCGGACTGGTGCATTTCTCGCCAGCGCAGTTGGGGCGTACCGATTCCAGTTTTCTATCACAAAGACACCCGCGAGGTGCTGGTCAACGCCGAGACGATCGCCCATATCCAAAGCATCTTTGCCGAAAAAGGCTCCGATGCCTGGTGGGAACTCGACGTGGCTGACCTACTGCCGGAAGCCTACCGCAACGATGCGGCGCAGTATGAAAAGGGCATGGACACGATGGATGTCTGGTTCGATTCCGGTTCCTCCTGGGCAGCGGTCGCCGATCGCCGAGACGAACTTGCCTATCCCGTGGACATCTACTTGGAAGGCAGCGACCAACACCGGGGCTGGTTCCAATCCAGCTTATTGACTAGCGTGGCAGTGAACGGTCATGCTCCCTATCGGCAAGTGTTGACCCATGGCTTTGCGCTGGATGAACAGGGGCGAAAGATGAGCAAGTCCCTGGGCAATGTGGTTGATCCGAAAATCGTGATCGAGGGTGGCAAAAACCAGAAGCAAGAGCCTGCCTATGGTGCAGATGTGCTACGTCTGTGGGTGTCGTCGGTAGACTATGCCTCCGATGTGCCCCTGGGTAAGAACATCCTCAAACAAATGGCGGATGTGTATCGCAAGATCCGTAACACATCCCGATTCTTGTTGGGGAACCTGCACGACTATGACCCAGCAGCGAATGCCGTTCCCTACGACCAGTTACCGGAACTGGATCGCTACATGCTGCACCGGATGACGGAGGTCTTTGCCGATGTCACCCAGGCGTTCGACACCTACCAATTCTTCCAGTTCTTCCAGACCGTGCAGAATTTCTGCGTGGTGGATTTGTCCAACTTTTACCTGGATGCGGCGAAGGATCGGCTTTACATCAGTGCTCCCGATGCAGCGCGACGACGCAGTTGCCAAACGGTGCTGGCGATCGCCATCGAAAATCTGGCACGGGCGATCGCTCCGGTTCTCTCTCACCTAGCCGAAGACATCTGGCAAAATCTCCCCTATGCCACGCCGCACCCATCGGTGTTTGCTGCTGGCTGGGCAAGCCTGGATGATGCGTGGGTGCAACCCGACCTGGCGAAAAAGTGGGAGCAATTGCGGGTGATTCGGGATGAGGTCAATAAGGTGATGGAAAAAGCCCGCAGCGATAAGGCAATTGGTGCATCCCTGGAATCGAAGGTGTTGCTGTATGTGGCGGACGAAGCGTTGCGCAACCAACTGGGTGCTCTCAACCCCGATAGCCTTGCCGGAAATGGTGTGGATGAGTTGCGCTACCTATTCATCTCCTCCCAGGTGGATTTGCTAGATTCACCCGGCATCCTCAGCGACCTAACCTACAGTCTGCAAACGGAAGCGCTAGGCATTGGCGTGGTGGATGCAGAAGGCGAGAAGTGCGATCGCTGCTGGAACTATTCCCCCAAAGTTGGGCAATCCAGTGAACATCCCCTACTTTGTGAACGATGCGTCGCGGCGATCGCTGGTGAGTTCTAGGCGACTACCAGTATTCCTATAGCCTCATAACCGTGATTGTTTGCTGAGGAGGTATGGATAATGGCAGATAAGAAGGAGAGCACAGTTCAGTAGGCGTTGTAGGAGGTTGTGATGACCTTTGGTGTACAACAATCAGAGCTAGAGACGCGATCGCTCCGTCCTCTGCCGACCATGTATGACCTCCCCAGCGAATTTCCGGAGGAGCCGGGTTTGCCTGACGAATTTCACGACCTGCAACCGCAGCTACTCAGCCGTACCCTGAGCCTTGCGGGATGGACAAGCGATCGCCGCTTTACCGCATCAGACCTCAATGTCTACTACGACGTTTACCATCCACTATGGCACAAGCGCCCGGACTGGTTTCTGGTGCTGGATGTGCCCCGGTTATATGAGGAACGGGAATTACGGCGTAGTTACGTGACCTGGCAGGAGGGGCGCAATCCTTACGTGGCGATCGAATTCCTTTCCCCCGGAACAGAAGTCGAAGATTTGGGACGCTTTGCTGATGGAGTAAAGCCTGAGCAACTGGAGAACGGCCAGGATAGGGAGCGCCCTCCTGGTAAGTTGGAAGTCTACGAGCGCTATCTACGGATCCCTCACTATTTGGTTTATAGCCGCTACACCCAGCAATTACGTTATTTCAAGCTAATTGGTGGTAGCTACGAAGAACAATCGCTGAGTCTGCAAACCCCACGCGTCTGGCTAGAGGATTTAGACATTGGTCTGGGAATTTGGGAAGGGACTTTTGAGGGGATTCCCGGTCACTGGTTGCGGTGGTGCGATCGCCAGGGCAATTGGCTCCTCACCGATACAGAAAGCGAACGGCAGCGAACGGAAGAAACTCAATCTCAGCTTCTGCAAGCAGCCCGTAACCTACTCGCCTCCGGCACCGATCTGGAAGAAGTCGTCCAATTATTGCAGTTGACAGATGAGCAAATCGGTCAAATTTAGACGGATCAAAGCCTTTCACCAGGCATGACCCAGTCCAGGCTCCTATCATGAAAATAGTGGGCAGTTGGGTGGTGTCGAATGATCATTTAGCCGAGCTGCTGGGTTCTGTTGTTTGACTGAGGCGTTAGATTTCTTTTGGCTTCATCTTCCTTGATTCTTGGGGTAACAGGTGCGTCGGGGCAAATTTATGCGGTGCGATCGCTCAAATTCCTACTCGAAGCAGATTTCACCGTTGATCTAGTCGCCTCCAAATCCACCTATATGGTGTGGCAGGCAGAGACTGGAGAGCGTATTCCGGTTGAACCTGTGCGGCAGGAGCAATTCTGGCGTGAGCAAGCGGGGGTGGAAAAGGCAGGTAAGCTCCGCTGTCATCCCTGGGGTGATGTGGGGGCAACCATTGCCAGCGGGTCTTTTCGCACTCGAGGCATGGTGATTATTCCCTGTAGCATGAGCACATTGGGAAAACTAGCTGCAGGGCTGAGTTCTGATTTGCTGGAGCGTGCCGCTGATGTGCAGTTGAAAGAGGGGCGATCGCTCGTTGTTGTACCCCGCGAAACACCCTTTAGCCTTATTCATCTTCGCAATCTGACCACCTTGGCAGAGGCGGGTGCCCGCATCGTCCCCGCTATTCCAGCCTGGTATCACCATCCTCAAAGCATCAACGACCTAGTGGATTTCGTTGTTGCTCGCACCCTCGATCAGCTAGATATCGACTGTGTGCCGCTGAAGCGCTGGGAAGGACGCGGTATCGGCGAAGAATGACGTGATGGAAGGCGAAGTTTCCTGACCCCTCATCTACCCCTGGAAAAATTTGTACCCCCAATCATCACCCCTCCTGGAGCATTAGTATTTAAGGTATTGCTGAAGAACAAGGCCGAACAAAGTTGAAACCGCGTTTCAATTGAACGGCGAAGCAGAAGGGAACGAGTGATGGTCAGGTTGGTGATATTTCTCATAGTTGTGGCGGCGTTGCTGGTGGTGGTGTTGCAAAACACGACGCCGTTGCTAGCGCTAACCATTTTTGGGATGCAAACGCCGACGCTCCCTTTAGGAATTTGGGTATTAGGGGCGATCGCCACAGGCGTGCTCACCACTCTCCTCACAGCGACTCTCCTTCGATTGGTGGAACCGCGCAAGCGAGGACGTTCGGCGCGGCGAGGTGGGAAATCTCGTCGGGTGTCCCGCGCTCCGCGTCCGGGTGCGCCGCCTTCATCGTCTACATCTTCGCAAACCGACTGGACACCCCCGGCATGGACAGGACGCCAACCCACAGACAGCACCTCCTCCAACGATCGCTATCGTACGACTCGCTCGTCGTCGGATGATGATTGGGAGACACCGACCATCGATGACTGGGAGGAATGGGCTGAGGGCAAACCGCCATCTTCTACAGGATTTGCAGGAACCTCGGAGCGGCGATCGCCCAACAACCGTTCTGCTTATGGACAGCCCATTGAAGTGGAGACGGTTTATCCAGAAAACGCTTCCCGCTTCGATCCATCGCCAGCAGATAGCGTTTACGCTGACGCTTACGACACCTACGACCGTTCCTACAGCGCATCGGATAATTTCGAGGAACCGCAGGATGCTGAATTTGAAGAGAGGGAAGTATGGGACGAGTGGGAAGAGGAAGAAAATACTGTCGATGTCAGCTACACTCCGTCGCCTGAACCTCAGAGCAAGCAAGATGAACCCCCAGCCGAACCCGAACCTCCACCGCGTCGGATTGTCGAAGTCGTACGGAAGCCGCAGACGACCCAGCAGACAGGCACTATCTATTCGGTAAGCTATCGCTCCGAAGAAGACGAGAAAAAAGAGGAGACACCCAAGGATTCAGTCGCAACCGATTCAGCAGCAGCAGCAGAATCGATAGATGGCGAGGGCGATCGCGCCACTCCTATCACGCCACCTGTGACACCAACAGCAGATGTTATATCCTCGGAACCAGCGCAGGACGAACAGCTTCAGGAAGAACGAATTCGTGTCATCATTCCTCCGTATCATGCCCCTAACTCGGAACCTGAAGCTATTGAGGAAACCGATTTCCCGGAGCCAAATGAAGCCATACCCGATCTGGACGAACCCGAGTCTATTCATGAAGAAGATGACGAGGCGGAGAACTGGGACGATGAAAGTTGGGAATCTGTTTGGGGTGGGGAGATGCAGGATTCACCAAACCCGGAGTTGGGGCACCGGGATGATGCTGATTTGATGAGCGATCGCGAAGTCTGGGATGATTGGGAAGACGAGGATGAAGACGACGCTCCGTCTCCCCCCAGCAATACCTCGAATCAACCGTCTGGTGATAATCCTCCCCTTCAGTTGTAATCGGAGCCTTCATGATGAAAGAATCTCCCATCTCTGCGGTAACGATGGCGAGCCGTTTGCAGGGCACGAACCTTGTGTTGATTGGCATGATGGGTTGTGGCAAAACGACGGTGGGTCAATATCTCGCTGAGGCGCTGAGCTATCGCTTTTTTGATACGGATGCCGTGGTCGAGTCCGTTGCCCACAAACCCATTCCCGATATTTTTGCAACTGATGGAGAGCAAGGGTTTCGTGAGATTGAAACCCAGGTATTGGCTGAACTCTCTGCCTACTCACGCTTGGTGATCGCCACCGGGGGTGGTATTGTGCTGGCGCGGAAAAACTGGAGTTATCTCCACCACAGTGTTGTGGTTTGGTTGGATGTGCCTGTCGAGCACCTGTATCAGCGCATTAAGGGGGATGCTAACCGTCCGTTGCTGCGATCGCCCAACCCCCAGCAAACGCTGCATGATCTAATGGAAGAACGGCGATCGCTCTATGCCCAGGCGGATGTTCGAGTGGTCTTGCAAGGGGATGAACCGCCCGAGTGGGTGTGCGATCGTGTGATCCAAGACATCAGCCAAATCCTTAATCCTATAGCGACAGAATATCCCAATGCTACTCCCCACACCCCTGGGTTGAATTAATGTTTGTTTCAACTCAAAATATAGCGCTATGCGCGTTGGTTAAGTACGGTTGTGTGTGGGCGCGACGCACACAACCAACTCTGTACTTGGTGCGGTTGCACACCGCTATAGCTTGAATTGTTTTTGTACTACCGCACCATGACACTGGGTACATCAGAACCATCAGCATTTGAAGGCTTCCTTATTTGAAGGCTTCCTCGGTTCCGTTAGGGTATAGCTTTACCCAATCACATAGCGCTATATCGACGCAACGACATCAGCGAAATGTATGAATATTCGATGTAGCACTGCGTAATTAGATAAAACAAACAATACTTTGAACATTCTTTTGTCTTCAAACTTTAAAGAATAATTAGGTTTTGCCCAAACATGTAGGTCTGCATTACCATAGTGCCTTCAGGAAGTTAAGCCAATAAGTAATACGTTTGAGAGTCAGTTCGGACTTCATATAGGAAAAAAGATTGATTGAATTGCTACAGGTAAGACTACCGCATTAGTATGCAAAGAATCGAAAACCTTTCTCGTCTTTGTTTCTTAAAACATCTCATTCTCTCTTTACAATTTGCCTTTTTGATTGCACTCCTTTAAGTTCTTTTCTGTTTAGAACATAATTGGTTCACCCTAACTGGTTTAGGGAATGGTAAAGCTATATCAGATGGTGCTCTAATTGATTTTATTCTTTTTCGAATAAATTTTTCCTCTAAAGGGTATAGATCCTTGCTTCGGAGAAGGGTGGGTATGAATTAGATTGGCGGACTGGTCTTTGTCCGAAATTTCCGTTCCTCCCATGTAGTACATATCATCCCTAAAGAGATAGGGCTCACATTGCCACATATGTATTTTCTACTAGGGAATATACTGGCAAGACATTACATTTGTAGAACAGAGAAGATCCTGATCGTGCGCTCAAATTTTCTCTGAATTCATTCCTCTCAAACTAGCAATCCTATCTGCTTTTACTTGCTTGAAGCTGTTAGTTTTTTATTTGCAGTTGACAGGCAAATCAAAGCCTTTTAATAGTTCTTGCTCGACGTCTTAAATGCTGGAGCAGCGAGACAGCTTGATTGGCTAAGACTGTAATTTTTCACCCCAACCAATTGGAAACGTTTCATTAAGTAATGACTGCTCCATCGACCTCAAATTTCATCTCAGATAATGAAGCGATCGCCCCTAATTTGGAACGATTGCTTCATATTGCTTGCTTCAACAGTCGTGTTCCAATCGCACTTCTCATCCTGCGACAGCCATTGGCCTACCGTATTGTTTGCCAGGTGGGCTGGGCGCTAGAACAATCTCTCGAGCCTTTTGCAGAACCTTTGTTTCATGCTGTACAAGCTGGTTCTCCCCAGCAGCCCAGGGTTGTTCAGGAAGCGTGTAGTGGTTCGTCGCTTCTCACCAACACACTGGCAGCGTTTCTGCCGCCGTTGCAGTTCTGGGCGGGTATTCCCATACAGACACCGGATGGGCAAAGGCAAGGCGCATTAGTTGTCCTAGATACAGTGCCCCACCGCTTACTCCCAGAGCAAGTGGATGCACTCCAGCTCATTGCCCAAACCCTCGTTCCCTATCTCCCGAGCACCCCTTCTACCTCTGCGGGGATACCTGCGGCTGAACCGCCTGTCCTCCCTAGTGAATCGGATGTTCAAGAGATTTCTGTAAACCTGAATCTGCCCTCTATCACGCATCCCCTTGAAGCAGAAATTCTTCATTTACAGGAAGAAAATTCCCGACTCCAGCGTTTACAAAACCTAGGTTTGGCGCTCCAGTCCTGTCAATCTCTCGACGAAGTCTACACGGCTCTGCCCGAGTTGCTTCAGACTTTCTACCCAGATATTTGTGGGCAAGCGATTTTGACGGACTACCAACAAAACCGGATCACCAAAACGCTTTGCTGGGGGCAGTCACCCTATCCGGCTCCTCCGTCTTGCCTGTTTCCGAGTTGTTCTGTGATTCAGGCGCACCAACCCACTGAATGCCGACAAGATTTATGGTTGCGGGCTAATTACGCAACGCTTTGCACGGCAACTGCGCTCACACTGAGCCCGGCTGGCGAGTGTTGCTTTTGTGTGCCGATCGCAACTCTGAGTGAGCAAACCTTTGGTGTTTTGTCATTCTGGTACCCGGTCTCTGGGCAATGTATTGCGGAGACTGACCAGCGGACGATTGTGGCGATCGCTCAACATCTTGCCTTTACCCTAGATCGGCTTGAGCAGATTGAAACACTGCGGCTCAGAAGCATCCGCGACCCCCTCACCGGGTTATTTAATCGCCTATATCTCAAGGAAATACTGCCCCAGTTACTTCACCGTGCGAACCACAACCAAAAGCCCATCAGCATCATCATGATCGATGTCGATCACTTTAAGCGCTTCAATGATCAATATGGTCATCAAGCAGGGGATCAGGTTCTACGAGATTTCAGCATTTTTCTCAAGGGCTTTGTGCGCGCAACCGACTTTGCCTTTCGCTACGGCGGCGAGGAGTTTACGTTGATTTTGCCAGAGGTTTGTCAAAGCAAAGCCCAACAGATTGCCGATCGCCTGCGTCATGGCTTGCAATATTTCACCCTCAAGTTTGCAGGGCGCAACCTCGGATCGATTACCCTCTCCGCTGGCATTGCCACGTTTCCACAGCATGGAGCGTCCGATGAGGAACTAATTGCCGCTGCCGATGCAGCGCTTTATGAGTCTAAAACCAATGGCCGTAACCGCGTTACCATAGCAATCACGCAACATGACAGCAACCCTGACGAGAACCCGTGTCAATCCCGCCCAGTCAAGGCAACGCGTAACCAAATCCTAGACAAAGAGTCTTTGGGCGAGGACGCAGCGATATCTACTCCAACGACTTCTAATTAATTTAGATTCTACTTAATGTTGGGACTAAAGCATTCTGCTGGCGTTGTGAGGCATTAAGCCCACAACGCCAACAAATTTAGCCGAATTGCACGCAAAACCGCGCGAGCTTCGCGCAATTCCTTCATTAAACGGGCCAGGAGGGATTCGAACCCCCGACACCGTGGTCCGTAGCCACGTGCTCTAGTCCACTGAGCTACAGGCCCTTGCTCAGGCTTACAAATATATCACAATACATCTGGGATTGTGGCATATTTTTAGGGCTTTTTCCCAAAGGGCATGCTGCATCTCCACAGGGCGATCGCCCCCTCCAAGACACCCCAAAATCGCCCTAGAATCAGGTAGATAAAGATAGCCTAGCTGTTTCAAACCGATCTGAATCGAGCCGCCCAGCCATGACCCAATCTTCTTCCAATGCCCTTACCCATCTCGATGCTCAAGGGCAAGCGCAAATGGTGGATGTATCCGCCAAAGAGCAAACAGTGCGACGGGCGATCGCCACTGGCCGTGTGCGAATGCAGCCTGCAACCTTTGCCGCCATCGAACGTGGCAATGCACCCAAAGGGGATGTGCTCGGCACAGCTCGTTTGGCTGGGATCATGGCAGCCAAACAAACGGCTAACCTGATTCCCCTCTGCCATCCACTGCCACTGCAAAAGGTCGAGGTCAACCTCATTCCCGATGCTGAATTGCCGGGCTATCACATCGAAGCTGCTGTCAAAACCCGTGCCGAAACAGGGGTGGAAATGGAAGCCCTCACCGCTGTTTCCATTGCCGCCCTCACCCTCTATGACATGGCAAAGGGGCTAGAAAAGTCCATCCAAATTGAAGCCATCCATCTGGTTGAAAAATCTGGGGGAAAATCAGGCGATTATCGCGTAGCGCCGTGACACTTTAGTGCTGCCTCAATTTTCTTTCTCTGTGTCCTTTGTGTCTCTGTGGTTCTACTTCAGACCAAAATCCAACGTTTCCCGATAAGACAAGCCATAGAATAGATAAACAGTTGTTGAGATTGCTCTGCTATGCCACCTCGTTGGTCCCGTGTTCCGACTCGCCAAGATCCTGACTTTCGTCGCCTGGACGATCGCATGACCTTCGCGTTCCACGTTGCGCTCTTTGCTGCTGTGAATAGTGGACTCTGGTTTGTGCGCACGGTACAGGCTCAATCCTGGCCGTGGTCAATCTGGGTAACAGCCATCTGGTTTTCTGCCCTCGTGGCGCATGGGCTGGTGATTTTTGCGATCGCCGATTACTCCAAAGAATCCACCAAATAAGCCAAAGACGCCGCGCTGGTTTTTCAAGCCAGCTGGTTCCTTAAAAAAGCAGGCAAGGAGACTAAACCCCTTGCCTTTCTACTTATTGAAATGATGTTTTCTGGAATCGATGTGAGCTATCTGATTAGACAGGCTCAGCAATCGGCTCATTGACCGAAGGCAACTGCACCTGACTCAACATGTCGCGCAGCGATTGACCTTCAATCACTTCCTCGTCTAGGAGTTTGAGGGAAAGCGTTTCCAACAACCCTCGGTTGTGCTTCAGAATGTCGAGGGCATGTTGGTGAGCAGATTCCACAATCCCCTTGACTTCCTGGTCGATGGCTTCAGCCGTTTGGGCGCTCACCATGCGCCGGGGATTGCCCATCTCGCCGCCGAGGAAATTGTTGCCCTGGCTTTGTTGATAGGCAAGGGGCCCCAACACCTCGCTCATCCCGTAGGTTGTGACCATGCGCTCGGCTAGATCGGTTGCCCGTTGCAGGTCATTTGCAGCTCCGGTGGTGATGCTACCGAAGACCACTTCCTCTGCCGATCGCCCGCCCAACAGGGTTGCAATTTGGCCTTCTAGCTCATTCTCGCTCAGCAAAAAGCGATCTTCCGTTGGCAGTTGCAGGGTGTAGCCTAGAGCTGCCATTCCACGGGGTACGATGGAGATCTTTTCGACCTGATCGGTTCCCGACATCACAGCACCAACCATAGCGTGGCCAACTTCATGGTAGGCAACGATCTTTTTCTCCTTGTCGTTCAGCACGCGGCTCTTTTTCTCGAGTCCAGCAACTACCCGCTCGATAGCTTCAGCAAAGTCAGCCTGAACGACGGTTTGACGATCATTGCGAGCGGCTAGGAGCGCTGCTTCGTTCACCAAGTTGGCAAGGTCGGCTCCAGAGAAGCCAGGGGTGCGCGTGGCGATCGCCTCCAAATCCACACTAGAGTCGAGCTTCACATCCTTGGCATGAATTCCCAGGATGGCAAGGCGACCGGTTCGGTCTGGGCGATCGACTAGCACCTGGCGATCGAATCGACCGGGACGAAGCAACGCTGGGTCAAGACTTTCGGGGCGGTTGGTTGCTGCAAGGACAATCACCGTCTGTTCGCCAGCACCAAATCCATCCATCTCGGTCAAAAGCTGGTTTAGGGTTTGTTCCCGCTCATCATTACCGCCGTAGAACCCACCGGTTGCACGGGATTTGCCAATCGCATCTAGCTCATCAATAAAGATGATGCAGGGAGACTGTTTTTTCGCTTGCTCGAACAAATCTCGCACCCGCGACGAGCCAACCCCAACAAACAGTTCGATGAATTCTGAACCCGAGATGCTGAAGAAGGGAACACCGGCCTCTCCGGCAACGGCCCGTGCCAGCAAGGTTTTCCCAGTTCCGGGAGGACCTACGAGCAACACACCCTTGGGAATGCGGGCACCGATTTGCGTAAACTTCTTCGAATTTTTCAGGAAGTCAACAATTTCCACCAACTCGGTCTTGGCTTCTTCGACTCCAGCGACATCATTGAAGGTAATTTTCTCAGCTTCGCCTTCCACATAGACTTTGGCCTTGCTCTTGCCGATGGAGAGGGCTCCGGGTGCGCCTCCAGCGTTGCGTGCAATGAAGAACTGCCAGATGGCCACAAAAATGAGTGGCGGAATGACCCACCCCAGCAGGCTGGTAAACCAGTTACCCCGGGCAGGGGGAATTGCCGCAAACTCTACATTATTGTCTTGCAACAAGTTAGGCAGATTCAGATCGAAAATGGGCGTCGTTGAGAGGATTTCGCCTGTATCGCCGTCTTCGCTCTTGATCTGATAGCGAATCTGATCCTGTCCGATAGATGCGCGAACCACTTCCCCCTCGTTCACCTGATGGATGAAGAGGCTGTAGGGCACGCGAGGAACCGTAGCGCCAAATAAGGTAGGAGCGAGCAGGTTGAGCAGTAGATAAATGCCCGATAACGCTAGCAAAATCCTCCCGATGAGGCGCGATCGCGGTTGATTGGGTTTGTCTTTAATTGGCATTGCGAGGAATGCTCCTAGGACTTACGCGTTTGGAACGAAAATCCAAAGGCTTTTGATGATTTTTGGGACGCAGAGCGCCCCAAAAATCATCAAAATGCGTAAGTCCTGGCTCCTTTTCTTAAAACAATCGAGTAGAAAACTCAGAACGAGGATCAGAGAGCGACGACAAGAGGAAGCAGCACGCTCAAGAAGCAGAGTGAGTTGAGAAAAGCAAACTCGTGAGGGGCGTCAAGATGTGCAGCGCAGAGCGTCGAAAGATAGGACGTGAGGGCGATCGCCATCGCTGAATCAGTATCACCGATAACGCCCATCAATTAGATCCGGGCTCCTCATTCAGGAAATTTTAGAAAAGCCCTTCTAGTAGAAAAAAGTAGGCTGAGTCAACCTCGTTTCTGAATTCTTCTTAAATCTTAAAAGTTTTGCGCAGGGGAGTTAGATGTGTCGTTGGAGAGAAATCCGAACTCAAAGCTAAGGGTATGCTACCGCTTTACGCCTTGATAACAGGGTGGCTTATTGTCTAAAAGCATCACCGTGCTTATCTTTTACCCAATAATGCGGGTTTGCCGAAATGCGCGGCGCTATTGTCCGGCGAGGTCATGCCGCATTCCCCTCCTGCCGCCAATAGACACAAAAAAAGGGCTTGAGAGAAGCCCTCGTGTTAATTCTTTGATCATTGCAGTGCTTGCGTCATGCTGATCCATCCGGGGGAGGGACGGCCAGCCAGCAACCTAGCGCTTAAGCCGTTTCCATCCAGTCAAAGATTTGATCAAGCTGCTCTAGGGTAATCAAGCCATACTGCAACAGCACCATAGGGAGCATATTAGCGTCGGGCTCAGGGTGTTTGAGGGCGATCGCAATCGAAGAGTTTGGAATCGCCAACTCTTCCCTGAGGAATTTTATAAGTCGATTTTGAGCCGCTGAATCTACTGTCATTTGTTTATCCCCCTTAAGAAATGCACCGTATTATTAAGCAATGCAACAAAAACTCAGAATTGATGATGTAGATTATAGCGATCTTTATGGGCTGTGTGATGCCACAAAAGATAAAGAGTGAGATCTTTATGATAAAGAGGCCATCAGTCTACCATCGCTTCATAAAAACAGAACAAGTGATCCGTTTATCGGCCAGGACGTAGCGATCGCCAGATGGACACATTCGGCATCATGCCTTGCTCAATTTTCCCATGGTGCCCCAAACGAAATATTTTGTGGGTGCCGGATGATTTTCTCAGATTATGGACAGGAAAAATGAGAATTCTGTGAGGATGCCGCAAGTTTGTGCTTATAGGACCTTGACAGATTCGCCCGTTTCAGAAGACCGACGCACAGCATCCGCTACTTTCAGGGCATACAAGCTAGCTTCAGGCGTGAAATAAAGAGGTGTGCCCGTCATTAAGTGATCCAGTACCATCGCTGTATCTTTCGCAAATAATCCCCGACGACTGCCCATATCCAAGGATTGTTCCCCATCGGGCAGGATGAGCGTGCCTGTTTCGCCATCAATTTGAATGGCACCCGCCTCTCCATGGATCATCAATGTCCGCTCTGCTTTCCACAATGCCTCGCCTTTGCCGTAGACCAACTCGGCAACCAGTCCACTGGAAAAAGTCAGTTGGGTTGTCGCCAGACAGGATGTGAATGGGTCAGAGGGCAACATATTGCCCCAAAACCTCGACTGGGCGGCAACTCGTGTCACTGGGCCAAACAGGTGGATCAGGCGGTTAATGCGGGCAAGGGCACCAATAAGCGGAAACCCAAACAGATCCGTGCGATAGGTCCAGCGGTTGGGGGCGGGACGTTGTGGGCTGAGATTGCTGTAGCGCACATAAAACGGTGTCCCGATGCGGGGCAGGGCGTTGGCGATCGCCGTGTGAATTCCGCTCAACAGCTCGATATGCTCGACATGGAGCAGTTTTTGTTGCGTTCTAGCCAGTTCCAGGATTTGCTCCGCTTCAGCCAAGTTCAACGACAGGGGATATTCCACCACGACATGTTTTCCCGCACGCAGAGCGGCCTGCGCGATCGCCCCATGATCGCGGTTGATGACCGCAATGACGACCAGATCAACATCATCTCGGTGGACGAGCGTTTGCCAATCGGGGAGGGCCAGCGCCCCGCAGGTCTGAGCCAGGGCGCTGGTTTTCTCCGGGTCACGTCCAGCAATGGCGGTGACATGCGATCGTTCATCCTGGTGAAACATGTCGGTTCTGGTTCGGGCGGCATAGCCGGTGCCAACGATCCCAATTCCAATAGACGTCATAGAAAAGCTCAATGGGTAGGTAATGGATTGTGCTGTACGTTTTGTGCTGCATTTTAATGTAGCCAGCAGCACGTGGATTTTAGAGAAGAAATAACGACTCTCTTTAATGGGATGCTCAGAGAAGCATTCACGCTCAATCGGGATTCCAATCAAACACAGGGGCTAGGCAAAAGCAATCGGAAAACGGCTAGGGGAACTTATAATCTATGCCTATGAGAGAGATAATTAATTGTAGGAATATCTAATTTTAAGTGCCTCGAATCCGATGCAAATCCCAATGAATAGCGTCTGGGGTTATACGTCATTGCGCCTCGAAACTGGTTCTCCAAAATAGAGGGCGATCGCATTCTAAAATATGGCCGATACGTAGAGCCAGGAATGTGCTTCGTCATTGATCTTCCCTCATCAAACCAGGGAGCTATTCCTAGAAAGTCTCAATAATTAGGGTCGAAACTTTGATCTAGTGGATGGACTAACATCTCTCGCCTGCGCTATTTCTACGAGCTATCCCCGGACATAATTTGTGGTCAGGTAATCCCCCAATCCACGTATTTTGGGTGTCATTACCACATATATAAGTAATTCGGTGGAAAGTCTTAGTTTTTCATTACGAATCCAATTCATCCCAGGGGGCAAGATGTCACCAAAGCGGAGAGGTTTTCTCGTAGTATCGAGGAGAGGGTTGAGATCCCAGCAACAAACTTCATGCTGTGTTCTGGGTCAACTCTTAAGCCGTTTTCAGAATTGAGAGGAATGTTGCATGGCAACGTATAAAGTTACTTTGATCAACGAGTCCGAAGGTTTGAACACAACCATTGAGGTTGCTGACGACGTTTATATTTTGGATGCCGCTGAAGAGCAAGGGATCGACCTTCCTTACTCCTGCCGTGCTGGTGCTTGCTCCACCTGTGCAGGCAAGATGCAGTCCGGTACGGTTGACCAATCTGATCAGTCTTTCTTGGATGATGACCAGATCGAAGCAGGTTATGTGCTGACTTGCGTGGCCTACCCCACTTCCGATTGCACCGTCCTGACGCACCAGGAAGAGGAACTGTACTAGACCTCTGGTTATCTTTTACAACTCAAAACTCCAGTGAGTTTGGCCTCCCCGAGCATTTCTGTCGCCTGGGGAGGTCTTTTTGTGTCAGAACTGCTGCGCTTTATTTGCGCCGGTATGGCCTGACGAGAGGTTGACGCGTTGAGAAAGCGGAGGACAAATCACGGATTGACCGCCTGCAGTGAGTGGCTGTCAATCTGTGGCTTGGGTTTACCTCAGCGCGTAGCGCTAGGGCAGGAGTGGGGAAGACATCTGATGTGTGCTTTTGTAACGATTCTGAGAGAAGGAATTGTCACGCTGCTCTAAACCTTCTCTCTTAAGGGTTTGGCGCGATTCAGTTGCAATGCTCTGGCGCATCATTTGATCTACCCTTAACCCGCTTGGAGGATGTTCGGGTCTGGCAGGGTTGATAGGCTACTGACGCGTTTCGTTTAAGTTATCTTAAGGCTCGATTTAGCGTAACCTATCCTTTGAGATAAGACTTTTGTACTAATGACGTCTGTTCGCGGCTAAGTTTCTGAGCTTTTGGATTTCTAAATGAGTTGTTTGGGCTTCTGTCCCTTGTTCTCACCGTAGGTTTTTCCCTGCTTTACCGTCCCTTTTCAACCATTTTCCAACCAACCCATGTGTAGCATCCCTTCTCGGCAGTCTGGTTCCTGGCGCGTTCGTCCATGGATGGGGCTGCCTGTTGCAACGACTTTACTGCTCTCTGCATGTGGGGGCGGGCCACCCATGATGCAAGGGCAACCCCCGGTTCCAGTGGAATTGCAAGACGTGACGACTTCTACCGTCGAAGAATTCTCTGAATTTGTCGGGGTTCTAGAGGCTCAAGACCGGGTTGCGTTGCGGCCTGAAATTAGCGGTCGTGTTGTTCAAGTTTTTGTGGAGCCGGGGCAACGGGTCGAGGCTGGAACACCGATCGCCCGTCTCCGAGCGGATCAAAGCCGGGCAGAACTTAGTGGAGCTACCGCCGATGTCGAAGCATCCATCGCCTCTGTGAATACGGCGGAAGCTCGGGTGCGAGCGGCGGAGGCCGCCCAAGCGCGTTCTGCGGCTGATCTGGAGTTAGAAAACACGGAACTAGCGCGGGCACAATCTCTGGTCAGCGAGGGGGCATTGCCACAGCAAGATCTCGACCGTGCCCGCAACCGACAGCAAACGGCAGCGGCGGCACTACGAGTTGCGGAGGAGGATGTGGGCGCGGCGCGGGCGGCGTTGACCGAAGCCCAAGCTCGCCTCAATCGCTCCCGTGCCGACCAGGATATTGCCCGTGAAGATTTGCAAGATAGCGAGGTGGTTGCGCCGATCGGCGGGTTGGTAGGCGACATCCCAGTACAGATTGGGGACTTTGTGAGTTCCAATGATGTGCTGACCAGCATCATTCAGAATGATGTGTTGGAGTTGAACCTAGCTGTACCCATTGAGCGATCGCCCGAGCTACGGCAGGGGCTACCGGTGGAGTTAATCGGCGAGGCAGGAGAAGCCGTGGCTCGAGGGCAAGTCAGCTTTATCTCCCCCGAAGTTGATGCGGGACAGCAGTCAGTGCTGGCCCAGGCGCAGTTCCAAAACAGTGGTGTTCTGAGGGATGGACAGTTTGTTCGGACACGAGTGATCTGGAGTAGCGCTCCTGGCGTACTTGTTCCAACCGATGCCGTCACTCGGATTGCTGGCGAAACCTTTGTGTTCGTTGCAGGCACCCCTGACCAATGCCCCCAAGAGGGCCAAGGAGCGGTTCCACCGGGACCACCCGGAGCGCCTGAAGGGGAAGGTCCTTCACAAATCGCGCTTCAACGTCCGGTAACCTTGGGGATTTTGCAGGGCAACGACTATCAGGTCGTCTCTGGGGTCGAGGTGGATGAACAAGTTGTGGTGTCAGGGGTCATCAACCTGCAAAATTGCTCACCCATCTTGTTGCAACAAGCCATGGGACAGCCTGAATCCTAATCTGCCAGGCATCTACGTCGTCTTAGCCTGTGTTCCTCGTCCGCTCTTCTCTGTTATAGGTTCCCTTCCCTGAACCGTTTCCCGGAAGCTCTTTGCAATAGGCAGCGCTATGTTTTCCAAGTTTTTTGTCCAACGTCCCGTTTTTGCTACCGTTTGCTCACTCATCATTGTCTTCCTGGGGTTGTTGCTGGCTCCCACCTTACCGATCGCCCAATTCCCAGAAATTAGCCCGACCCAGGTGGTGGTAACAGCGAACTACCCCGGTGCAGATGCGGAAACCGTAGAAAATGCCGTGACTAACCTGTTGGAGCAGGAGATTAACGGTGTTCAGGGAATGCGCTACATGAGTTCGTCCAGTGGTAGCGACGGGACGAGCCAAATCACCGTTACGTTTGAGCCGGATGTCGATCCAGATCTGGCCGCGGTCAACGTTGAAAACCGGGTGGCGCGGGTCGAAACCCGTCTGCCTGACCTAGTTACACAAACCGGGGTCACGGTGTCGCAGCAGTCGAGCAACTTTCTGATGGCGATCGCCGTTTATCCCGAGGGGGGCGAATATGACAGCCTCTTCATGAGTAACTATGCCGACCTTTACATGGTGAACGCACTGCGGCGGATTGAGGGCGTTGGTTCAATCCAGATTTTTGGGGAACGGAAGTTTGCCATGCGGGTATGGCTTGACCCCAATCGGTTAGCCAGCCGTAACCTGACCGTGCAAGATGTATCGTCAGCTATTCGAGAGCAGAACATCCAAGTGGGTGCTGGGCAACTGGGACAGCAACCTGCGGATCCAAACCAGGAGTACCAGATTAGTCTGCGAGCCGATAGTCGGCTGGAAACGGTCGAGGAATTTGAAGATCTCGTCATTGCCACGGGCGCAGGCGGCAACTTGATCAAGTTGAGGGATGTTGGCCGGGTTGAGTTGGGGGCCGAAAACTATGGCACAAACCTGACCTTCAATGAACAGGAAGCCATTGGTTTAGGGATTACTCAGCGCGCTGGAACCAATGCCCTGGAGACATCAGCACAGGTGCGAGCCGAGCTAGCGCAGCTCAGTGAAGCCTTTCCTCCAGGGCTGCGGTATGCGGTCGCGTTTGACTCCACTACCTTTGTGTCGCAGTCACTTCGGGATGTGGTGCTGACCCTAATGCTCGCCATTACGCTGGTGGTGTTGGTCATTTACCTGTTCTTGCAAGACTGGCGTACGACATTGGTGCCCGCGATCGCCATCCCCGTTGCGTTGATTGGAACCTTCGTCTTTACCAAGATCTTTGGCTTCTCGATCAATACCCTAACGCTATTTGGCCTAACCCTGGCAACCGGGGTGGTGGTGGATGATGCCATCGTGGTTGTGGAGGCGATCGCTGCCAAAGTGCAGAACAAGGGGATGGATGCTTACCATGCCTCTGTGGAAGCGATGAATGAATTGTCGGGTGCGGTGGTTGCGACCTCACTGGTACTGCTGGCTGTTTTTATCCCCGTAGCGCTTTTCCCAGGAACAACGGGGGCTATCTACCAGCAGTTTGCCTTGACGATTGCCTTTGCCATTGTCGTATCGACCTTTAATGCCCTAACCCTCTCTCCCGCTCTGTCGGCGCTATTGTTGGGGCATCAAAATGACCACCACAGTTTGATTGGGCGCTTTTTTGACCGCTTCAATTCCTTCTTGGATTGGGTGCGCGATCGCTACCACTGGATCATCTCGCTCCTATCCCAATTGAAGTATGCCGTTCTGGCTTTCTTCGTCGTCGCTCTTATCCTGACAGGCTGGATTTATCGTACCGTGCCGTCTGCCTTCCTACCTGAGGAGGACCAGGGTTACTTCATCACGCTGATTCAGGCTCCAGAAGGCGTCTCGCTAACCCACACCCAGCGGATTGTGGATGAGGCCTCGGAATTGGTGAGTTCACAGCCTGAGGTGGAGTCTAACTTTGCCGTTACAGGCTTCAGTTTTGCAGGCGTTGCCCCTAACCAAGGCATCATGTTCACCCTGCTAAAACCCTGGAGTGAGCGACGGGGGCCAGGGCAAAGTGTCCAGGGCATCATCCAGCGGGTGCAAATGCAGTACTTTGGGATGAATGATGCGCGGATTTTTGCGGTCAATCCCCCTGCGATTCAAGGACTTGGGAACTTTGGTGGATTCCAGGTCGAAGTGCAGGATCGACGGGGAGCGCTCAGTCTCTCGGAACTGCTTGGCAATACCTTCCAACTGATTGGAGCTGCCAACCAAAATCCCAACTTGCAGGCCGTATTTACCACCTTTTCGGCCAATTCGCCCCAGCTCCTGGTTGAAGTGAATCGCGATCGCGCCAAGGCCTTGGATATTGACATTCGTGATGTCTACGGCAGCCTCCAAAGTTTCCTCGGATCGGAATATGTCAACGACTTCAGCCTCGACCAGCGCACCTATCGGGTGTATGTCCAGGCCGATGAAGAATTCCGTGCGGATCCATCCGATTTGCAACAGTTGTATGTGCGATCGGGAGCCGGGGAGATGGTGCCCCTTGCGAACCTCGTGACGGTTACCCCGAGCACGACCGCGCAGACCATCACCCACTACAACCTCTTCCGTTCGATCTCGGTGCAGGGTAGTGCGGCGTTTGGCCGTAGTTCCGGACAGGCCATCCAGTCAATCTCAGATCTGGCGCAGCAGATCTTGCCAGCCAGCATGGGATTTGAGTGGACGGGTACAGCGCTAGAGGAGATTCAATCGGGTGGCCAGGCGCCGCTGTTCTTTGGCTTCGGCTTGCTGATGGTGTTCCTTGTTCTAGCCGCACAGTATGAAAGCTACGTGGATCCGGTGGTCATTCTGATCACAGTACCCCTCGCTGTTTTGGGGGCCCTGAGTGCCCAGTTCCTGCGAGGCTTATCCAACGATATCTACTGTCAGATTGGGTTGGTCATGCTGATTGGTTTGGCGAGTAAGAATTCGATTTTGATTGTGGAATACGCCAACCAACTGCGCGATCGTGGCATGACCATCACCAACGCGGCACTAGAAGCATCTCAGGAGCGCCTGCGGCCAATCTTGATGACGGCCGTCTCCGGTCTAGTGGGCTTTTTTCCACTGGTGATTGCGTCGGGTGCGGGGGCGGCTAGCCGTCAATCCCTTGGCACAGCTCTGTTTGGTGGTTATTTGTTGGCAACCTTCCTCAGCCTGTTCATTGTGCCGATTGTTTACATCTTGATTAAACGCGGTTGCGATCGCTATTTTCCCAAGCGCCACTCTTACCATAGTCGCTATGACGAAGATGAGGATGAAAGCACGTTCCCTGTTAAAGAGCAGGTGCTCTAACGGTCGATTCCTGGTTCCTAACTCACCCTCTACAGAATCCCCAGGAGTTTGTCACAGAAAACTCCTGGGAGGGAACAAATTGTGTTAGTAATAGTCCCAATTCATAATTGATTTGAATGCGATCGCCCGGATTAACCTCTCCCCTCGGCGAAGATTCAGGCATTCGATTCACCACTTTTGTCTTTATCAGGTTTGGGGTTCTACGATGATGAACCGTGGCTGGCGTGTGATTCGACATACTCTTCTGGGTTGTAGCGCTTTGGTCGGTGCATGGGCTGTGCTGCCTGCATGGGCGCTGGCTCATCCCAACCACGCGGAGCCTGACCTACTGCGATTGCTCGAACCTGAGGCTATGACCCCCTCCCTAATGCTGGCCAGTTTGGGCCTTGCGGTGGGTCTGGGAGCTGCCCATGCGCTGTCTCCGGGGCATGGCAAAACGATGGCGGCGGCTTATCTCGTGGGCAACCGGGGTACACCCTGGAATGCTCTAGTGCTAGGGGTGACGACAACGGTAACCCACACGCTGATGGTCTTTGTTCTGGGGGCGATCGCCCTCCTTTTGGCTCAGGTTGGTTGGACTGACCATGTCTACCCAATACTGAGTTTGCTGAGTGGCGTTATGGTGCTGGGCATTGGGGCAAAGCTACTCTATGAGCGCTGGGGGGCTGTCTCAGCAGAGCCAGATCCCAATCAGGCTCATCACCATCCTCACGATCATGGGCATCATCACCATCCTCACGATCATGGGCATCATCACCATCCTCACGATCATGGGCATCATCACCATCCTCACGATCATGGGCATCATCACCATCACGGCCATTCCCACGATCACACGCATGGGGAACATTCCCATTCCCTTCCAGCGTCCAACATTTTGGCGCTAGGTATTGCTGGCGGAATTGTGCCCTGCCCTTCGGCCTTGGTATTACTCCTGTCAGCGATCGCGCTCCACCAAACAGCCTATGGCCTAGCACTTGTCACTGCCTTTAGCCTAGGGTTGACGCTGGTGCTGGTTGGCATTGGGTTAAGCGTCATTTACTCTCGGCAATGGTTTGACCAGCTTCCCCTCAACCCTCGTATCTTTCGGTACCTACCCGTTGCTAGTGCGATTATTATTATGGCGGTTGGGGCTATGTTGACGGCTCAGGCGATCGCCTAATCAATCGCGCAGGCCAACCTCCTCGACCTTGTATCTCCCTTGCCCCGCAATGAGTTACAGCCGTTCACCTGTGGGTGCAACTGCCCTTCAATCTTCCCGTTGACGATACCGTCTAACAGACCTATGAAAAAGCTACTTCTCCTTTTAGCCCTCGTGTTTAGCCTGCTCACCTTCCCAGGTGCAGCTTGGGCCCATAGCATTGAAACCGACTATTGGATGAGCGCAGGACAATTGCAGTTCGCCTCAATGTTTGGGGATGGGGCGCCTTTCGAAGATGCCCCCGTTCGGATCTATTCCCCGGATAATCCAGATGAGCCTGTAATCGAAGGAACAACGGATGCCGCAGGCAGCTTTGCTTTCACCCCCGACCCTGAAATGGAAGGGGATTGGACGATTCGCATTGGGGATATGATCGACCACGGCGATATTTTGACGGTGCCCGTCGACGAAGCTGGGGTTGAGATCGATGCGATCGTGCAAGCACCCCATGCAGCTCCCCACTGGTGGCAACGGCAAGTGGGTGTGGCTACGGCTGCATTTGGCAGTGGTTTGGGGTCGGTCGCCGTTTTCCGTCGGCGTCGCTGGTTCTAGTACCCAGTCCAGCTCATCCAGCCAAGTCACTCTAGAATCGTTTGCGCCCGCTGCATGTGCAGCGGGCGCAAACAATCAGTTGGGGTTTCAACCGGATGTTTGGGTTGGTGAACGAATTAATTGAGGCCAATCCCTCTGGCCACAATCATGATGATGCCGAACTCATGATGATGTCGGCAACGCTATCGTGAGCGGTTCGCTCCCGATAGAAGAACACACTGATGATGGATGTGCCCAGTGTCTCGACATCCGGCAGATTGCATAGGCAATGCTAAGGAGAATATGCTGCAAACTGGGCGCCATGAAAGAAAGCGCTATGTCGTAGCCTAGGACAACTACGCCGATAGACTAGGGGGATGAAAATCTTTGAGAGGCTTTGAATGCAGAAGAGGCGAGAATCTCACTGGCGATCGCCAAAGATTTGCACAAAGCTCGGCACAGCATGGGTTTCACCAAGAACCAATGCGCCTTATTATCGCAGAGTTAGACTTTCGAATTTCTTGCAGGACGAGCAGAATAGCCGATTCAGTATGGCTACTTATTTGGTGCAATTACCATCTGCGTTGTCCCCTTTTCTACGCTAGGAGTCGAGTTTTTCTACGATGCGATGCCCGACAGGTGATAGATTGACGGCATGATTACCCTGACGACTGAAGAGATCGAAACTTACCGTGTGCAGTTTGCGGAAAATTCAGCAGCATTGCGCACCCTTGATGTTATTGAAGATTGCGAAGGCAACTTAGAAGATGCAGCCATCGATTTGGCTCTCAAGGTTGGGCAAGAGCCAACCGAATCCGATCGTTGGCTAGAGGGATTTGCTAAGCGCTGGCGGGTACAGTTGTGCCAACCCCACCTGCGTCGCCATGTGCAAGACGGGAATATGGGCGATGCAATATCGGTGTTGGTAGAAATGAGCAACTTACCGATTAGTTTGGCGATCGCCCTCCTTATCTATGCCCACAAAACTGGGCTAGATGAATTTTGCCAACCTCTCAGCGAGAAACTTTGAGCGCACGACAGCTATCCGCATCAAAACTATTATCCGCACCAACCTTATCTAAGGAGCATCGTCATTATGAGAGGCAAGCATGTTTTGGTCACGGGCGGTACCGGTGGACTGGGGTTGGGGGTGACGCCTAAGGTACTGGCGCGGGGAGCCATGTCTATTACGATTCCCTACCGTAGCGCGCAGGAAGTTGAGCGGATGCGAGGTCTGCTTTCCCCCGCCGACCTAGCGCGTGTTCGGTTTATCTCGGCGGATCTGACAGATGAAACCTCGGTCGAGGAAATGATCAATGGGATGGAACGGGTAGATGTCTCCATTCATCTGGTGGGTGGCTTTTCGATGGGGAAGGTTCATGAATATCCATTAGACAAGTGGCAGAAAGACTTCCGCCTCAACCTAGAAACCACATTTTTGGTTTGCAAGCATAGCCTACGACGCATGCTCGAAACCGGGTATGGCCGCATCGTCACGGTCGGCTCGCGAGGGGCGGTGCTGCCGGGAGCGCAATTGGCAGCCTACTGTGCCTCCAAAGCTGGGGTGGTAGCGCTCACTCAGGCGATCGCCGATGAAACCAAAGGTACCAACATTACTGCCAATGTCGTTTTGCCCAGCATCATCGATACCCCTGCCAATCGTACTGCCATGGGTGCGGAAAATGCCAATCAATGGGTCAAAGCCGAATCCCTAGGAGAGGTTATCTGCTTCTTGGCCTCCGACGAGGCTAAGGATATGCGCGGTGCAGCCGTGCCCGTTTACGGCAGTATTTAATGGGAAAGAGCAGGCTTTGCGGTTTCTTCATTCGGGGCGATCGCATCAGCTTGGTTCTCCTCCATTGCACTTTCTCGATGCTTGAGTAAGGTCACCTTGGGCAGAGGCCCGCGCAAGTGTTCCCACGGCAGGGTTTGTTCTAGTTCCCAATCGGTATGAACATAGTAGTCGAGGGGGGGCAGTTGCCCACGCAAGTCCTTGAAGGCACGGCGATAGCTGCCGAGGGTGTCGCCATAATGTCGCACCCGCTCCAGTAATGGTGCGAGACGGCGATCGCCCCGCGAGATCAGTGCTTGAATCACCGACCAGTTGTAGCTTTCTGGCCGAAAGTCGATACCCTTGGGGCGCAACTGCTTCTGGAGCAGCTTCAGCCGTTTCTCCGCTTGCGCGTTCACCCCAAACCACTGGAATGGGGTGTGCGCTTTGGGGACGAAGGTACTGCAGCCCAGAGTTAAGCGTAGTCCAGGGGCAGCTTTCTTCAGCGCCAGCATCATCTCCACAGTGGCTTCCAGATCGTCAGGACGTTCTTGGGGAATGCCCACCATGCCATAGAGTTTGAGGCTGCTCAGTCCTCCGGCTTTGGCGCGCACCGCCGCTTCAGCGATCTCAGCGGTTTCCAGTTTTTTGTTGATGATGCGGCGGAGGCGATCGCTGCCCGTTTCCACCGCAATCGTGATAGAGCGAGAATCATGAGCTACGAGTGTCTTTGCCAACTTCTCGGTCACTGTGTTGGTGCGCACAGACGCAAGACTCAACCGTACAGCGTCATACTTTGGCTGGTTGATCCAGTCCAGCAAGGTTTCAAATTCTGGATGTTGGGTGATGGATGCCCCCAGTAAGCCCAAGCGGTTGGTGACCGTCACCCCGCGTTCGATCGCCGGAATCAGCGATGCCTCCATACTGGCTGTCCGAAACGGCAAGGTTAAATAACTGGCAAGGCAAAAGCGGCACATTTCCGGGCAACTGCGCACGACCTCCACCATATAGATGTTTTCCCAGGCGGCATGCTCCGTCACGACAGTCGATGCCGACAGCACATTTCCCCGGTAGGTTTGCTTTTCGACCTGAGCCGGAATGTTGGTATTGGTGGGTTGAATCTGGGCAATCGCCCCGTCCACATCGTCATAGTCCACCGCATAAAGACTCGGCACATAGATCCCTGAAACCGTTACGAGATGGCGTAATTGTTCCGAGCGCGATGCACCTCGGATCTCTTCGTAGGCCGTGATAAAGGTGTCGAGTAATGTTTCGCCATCGCCTAGCAGCACCACATCGAAAAACTCAGCAAAGGGTTCAGGGTTGGCGGTTAGCACCGGGCCACCGCCAAAAACGAGAGGATGCTGCTCGGTGCGATCGCTTGCCCACAACGGTATACCCAATCGCTCCAACAGCCCTAGCACATTGGCATAGTCCAGCTCCCAAGACAGCGAAAAACCTAGTAGCTCCGGTTCGCTGGGCAGCGCCTCTTGGACATCGGTAAACAGACGGCTGACCTCGACGGCTGGATTGGCCATCAGCGTTGCCCACACCACCTGATATCCCAAACTGGTAATGCCAACGGTGTAGTCGTTTGGGAATGCGAAGATAAGCGGGATCGCATCCTCCCTGGCAGGTCGAGGCTGAAATAAAAGACGTTCGGCAGAAAAGACAGAACTCACAGCATAATGGCGATCGCAATACTTCTTCAGGCTACCACTCCTGCCCCTGGATGGTCGTGGTACGGGGCGATGTGCTTGGGTAAAACAACAATGCTTTGAGCACCACACAGCGCTTAGCGTTAAATGCTGTTTGGACTTATCTCTTAGGATCCATCTCAGTGCATAAGATAATACACGCCAAAAAAAACTACACCTAGATAATTATTGACAACCCTTATCCTGCCTGAACGTCCAATCGTCATCTGGGATAGAGACTCAGCAAATTAACATCACAGCTATTTCATTTTTAGCGCCTCTTGCAATCCCATTACTTCCCCGAGGCTGATGGGCTGACGCGCAAAAGTTTTTGATCCAAGAAAACTTCACTCAAGTAATTTAAAGGTACGTTCGACCTTTGTCCTAACAAAGAGCAATGGCGGTTCTTCGTTGACGTAATTGTGTGCTTCATAGAGAGACTAAATCAGAGGCGATCGCATACATGCTCTCCCCTCAAACCACTAGCTACCGTGCGGTTAGACGATCGGCTCCCTGGGACAACTGAATGCTCTCCTCTATTAAGACAGCTACTTAGGGCGGTTCTATTTTAGTCCTGTAGATGCCATAGAACCTGACCCTTGTTGTTGGGTTGCTCAGCCACGGCGATCGCTTAAAACATCGGGTCTAGCGTCTTCAAAGCATGTACCTTAACGCTTCTTTAAAGAACAGTTTTTCTCTGTCAACGTTTGAGATGAATCGGCCTTTTCTGCCAAGTTACTTCATTCATCTACAAAAAGAATTCTTTTAAGAAATACGGATGGAAACTTCAAAATTGCTGTAACTTTTTTTCAACCCCTGGGTAAGCTAAGCCCAAATCTGAGGTCTCTTGAGGACGGTGTTGGACTCCACAGTGGTGATCGGTCAACATCTCCATCACTCTCTAACCATTGGGGCTTGCTTATAGGGTTCGGAGTATCCTTACGGCAGTTTGTTTGGCTATCAACGCAGCCATGATTTTGCTGGCAGTTGCTCGGTTCTGTTTGTTTCTCGGGAAATGGCCTTGGAATTCGTAACTGATGGCATTCGTCTGTTCGTGCATAGGTTCTGTCGAAAATGGCGATCGCCAGCCAGATCTCGGCATTCATCTGTTCTCCAGGCGCATCGATCGGCTTTTCCTGAGATCCGTGTGTTCCCTCAGATCTGCACTAATTGCGTCGTCCAAAAACAGACATATCATTCTCAAAAAAATTGCTCCAATCTTAGAAATTTAATGTTTAATGAGGTGTTCTGCGCCTGGGAGATGGATCTGTCCATCTTTATATACAGTGCCCATCAGGGCTCAAACAAGCATTATTTTTGATTTCAGGAAAAATTACTTTTCAGACACATTAATCGGTCATCTATAACCGCGGGAGTTTATTTGTCATGGCAACAATCAGAGGTACATCCAGAAACGATCGCCTCAATGGAACAAACGATGGAGATCTGATTTTTGGATTGCTAGGGAATGACACTCTCAACGGGTTGCGGGGAAATGACCGATTAGATGGTGATTTAGGTGCGGATGTCATTGCTGGCGGAGATGGCGACGATACGCTGGATGGCTTGGGCGGAGGTGACCAGCTATCGGGAGGAGCTGGAAATGACTTGATCCAGGGTGGGATCGGTCAAGACACGGGGACAGGCGGAACCGGCAACGATACCCTCATCGGCGGCGATGGCAATGATGTGCTCAATGGGGGGTCGGGTAGCGATCGCATCCTGGGGGGCAACAACAACGACCGTCTTCTTGGTGAAGGTGGAAATGACAATCTGATCGGGGGGAATGGCAACGATACCGTTGTGGGTGGAGCGGGCGACGACATTATCAATGGCAATCAGGGTAACGACAACCTCCGAGGGGATGCTGGCAACGATCGCATCCTTGGTGGAACGGGTCGCGATACCATCAATGGTGGCACCGGGCGAGATACCGTTCGTGGAGGGGGTGGCGATGATCAGGTGTTGGGTGGTGATGGCAATGACCTGATCCTCGGCAATAGTGGTGACAACACCCTGAATGGTGGAGCGGGCAACGACACTCTAAATGATGGCGGTGGCAATGGCACCCTGATTGGGGGAGCAGGTGATGATGAGCTGAACGGTCGCGCCGGGAGCGATCGCATGGAAGGGGGCAGTGGCAATGACCTCTATCTCGTGGACAACGCCGGCGATGTGGTCGTTGAAGCGGCAGGCGGCGGAACTGATAGCCTCGAAACCACTGTTACCTATAATTTGCAGCCGGGCGCTGAAATCGAAATCATTAACCTGGCAGGAAACAATAGCATTGGCGTAACGGGGAGTAATACCAACAACACCATCACAGGTAATGCTGGCAACAACCGCATTAGTGGCGCTGGTGGGAATGACATCCTCCGTGGTGGTGGCGGCAATGACCGTCTGGATGGTGGCGATGGCAATGACACTCTGGATGGCGGCGATGGCATCGACGATCTGATCGGGGGCGCGGGTAACGATAGTGTTATAGGTGGCAGTGGTGCCGATCGCATGGAAGGCGGTGCTGGCAACGACACATTAGAGGGGGGAGCCGCAAATGACAATATTCAAGGCGGCGCGGGTAACGATCTGATCGATGGTGGTGCGGGGATTGACCGCATGGAAGGCGGTGCTGGCAACGATTCTTACGCCATTGACAGTCTTCAAGACATCATTGTTGAGCAGAATAACGGAGGACGTGACCAGGTTATTGCTAGCTTTGACTACACGCTCTCTGGCAATCTTGAAGATCTTTTGCTTACGGGGTCAGCCAATCTCAACGGAACCGGTAACGATCAAGACAACCGCATCACCGGGAACACGGGCAATAACACCCTGGTTGGCGGTGGTGGAGATGATGTTCTCAATGGAGGGCAGGGCAATGACTTCCTCGAAGGCGGAAGTGGAGATGATAGCTATTTTGTCGATAGTTTCCTGGATGTGATCCAGGAGAACTTTGACGATGGCGTCGATACCGTTTTCACGAGTCTCATTTCCTACAACCTCACTGAGAATATCGAAAACCTGACTCTGATTGGCGATGGAAACAGTACCGGAACGGGCAATAACTTCAATAACGTGATTACGGGTAACGCTGGCAACAACTTCTTGTTTGGCCTAGGGGGTAACGATAGCCTGGTCGGCGGTGAAGGGAACGACAGCTTAGATGGGGGGGGCGGTGCCGACACGATGGTCGGTGGTCTCGGCAATGATTCCTATCGTGTTACTGATGCTGGGGATATCGTCAATGAAGATGGTGGCGGTGGCACCGATACCGTCTTTTCCACTATCACCTATGCGCTCACAGGCAATGTCGAAAACCTAACTCTCAATGGATCAAGCGATATCGGGGGAACGGGGAACGGTCTCAGCAACATCATCAACGGCAACAGTGGTGACAATGTCCTGAATGGCCGTGGCGGAAACGACTCCATGACAGGTGGCGGCGGTAATGATTCCCTGATTGGTGGGGCTGGCGTCGATACAATGCGGGGGAATTCCGGAAATGACACCTTCGTTGTCGAAAACATCAACGATCTGGTGATCGAAACAAGCGGTCAAGGTCGAGATCAGGTTAATGCTAGCGTTAGCTTCAATTTGCAAACCAACGGGCAGGGTGTTGAAGACCTCCTATTGACAGGTACCGCAAACATCAATGGCACGGGCAATGGTCTAGCCAACCGCATCACGGGCAACAGTGGCAATAACACTCTGCAAGGGGGCGCAGGCAACGACACCCTGGATGGGGGTGCAGGCGCTGATGCCATGCGCGGCGGTGATGGGAATGACCTGTATCTGTTTGATAATGTCAATGACACGGCCAGCGAAAACCTGGGGCAGGGGACGGATCAGGTGATTGTGAGCGTTGCAGGAGCTACGGGCACATTCACCATTGGCGCCAACATCGAGAATCTCACCCTTACAGGCGATTCCGATATCAATGGCGTCGGGAATAACATCAACAACATTATTGAAGGGAATACCGGGGACAACCTCTTGCGCGGCTTAGGCGGCGACGATATCCTGCGCGGTGGCCAAGGGGATGATGAACTGGAAGGGGGATCCGGGAACGACCAACTAACTGGGGGAGCGGGGACTGATATCCTGCGCGGTGGTAGTGGCGATGACACCTACTTTGTTTCCTCGACCGACACCATTGTCGAAACGGGAGCGGGAGGATTTGACATTGTCTTCGCGGATGAAAGCTACACCCTCAGCCCCAACGTGGAAAACCTCACCCTGCTGGCAGGGGCTGGCGATATTGATGGCACAGGAAATGCCTCCGATAACGTCATTACAGGGAACGAAGGCAATAACGTCCTGGATGGTGGCGGCGGCACCGATCGCCTGATTGGGGGCGAAGGGGACGATACCTATGTCATCGACAGTAATGATGATGTCATTGTTGAAGACAACAACGATGATGTTGAGCTGGTCATCTCCTTTGCTCCGGACTATACCCTGGGAGCCAACCTGGAGAACTTGACCCTGGGTGGTACCGAAAATATCAACGGTAGCGGCAACAACGAAGACAACGAAATCCAGGGCAATTCTGGCAACAACATTCTGCGCGGGGAAGGTGGCGACGACACCATCACCGGCGGAGACGGGGACGACTTCCTTAACGGGGGGGCTGGAACCGATATCCTCGACGGGGGAACCGGGGATGACACCTATGTTCTGGCCGACATGAACGACACGATAAATGAGACCGGAGGCGATGATGGAGATACGATCCAGGCCGGGTTTGATATCAATCTGAGTGATGTCGAGTTCCTTGAGATTGAAAACCTCATCCTCACCGGCAATGCTGTCAATGGAACGGGAAATACCAGCAACAACCTCATCGTTGGCAATGACATTGGGAATGTGCTCCAAGGGGACGATGGGGATGACACCCTGGAAGGCAATGGAGGGGGCGATCGCCTGATAGGCGGAGACGGAGCCGATAGCCTCGTTGGGGGCACGGGCAACGATACCTACGTAATTGACGTAGATGACGAAATTGTCGAAGTTCCTGGCGAAGGGATTGATACCGTCGAAGCCGATTTCAACTACGTGCTGCTTGATGGACTGGAAAACCTGACCCTAATCGGAATGGCCACCGATGGCACGGGCAACGCCGAAGATAACGTCATCATTGGTAATGCCGAAGACAACGAACTATTTGGTCTGGGCGGCAACGACCGCCTCGAAGGGCGGGCAGGGAATGATTTGCTGGATGGCGGTAGCGGCATCGACACGATGGTGGGTGGCACCGGGGACGACACCTACCGAGTCACCGAAGTGGGAGATGACGTCATTGAAACCGAGGCCGACATTGCCATCGGCGGCACCGACACCGTCGAATCTGCCCTCGAAAGTTATGTCCTTACGCCGAATCTAGAAAACCTCACCCTGATTGGCGAAGCCCTCAACGGAACCGGCAATGACAGCAATAATGTCATCCTAGGGAATGCCGAAAACAATACGCTCTTAGGTCTGGGCGGAAATGATCAAATCGAAGGGGGTGATGGCAACGACCTCATCAATGGGGGTACCGGTGTCGATGCTATGGGTGGTGGCGCTGGGGATGATACCTTCATCGTCGACGATGCACTTGATCAGGTGGTTGAGGCGCTTGGTAGTGGCACCGATCTCATCGAGTCCTCCGTCGATTTTGACCTCAGCACGAGCGGAGCAAACGTCGAAAATCTGACCCTCACGGGCGATGCACTGCTAGGGACAGGCAATGGCCTCGACAATCTCCTTATCGGCAATGGGCAGGACAATGTGCTGGATGGCCGGGGTGGCAGCGACACCATCGAAGGACGAGCGGGTAACGATCGCCTCATTGGGGGCGACGGAGATGGCGCGCCCGATGAGTTGATCGGTGGTGGCGGGGATGACACCTACGTTGTTGGTGTGGGCGACGTTATTACAGAGCAACCGGGTGCTGGCACCGATACCGTTGAAGCCGACTTTGACTACACCCTGGGTGACAACCTGGAGAATTTGATCTTAGAAGAGGGCGCTGGGCCACTCAATGGTACGGGTAACACAGAAGATAACCTGATCCAGGGCAACTCCGAAGACAACACCCTCCTAGGGCTGGAGGGCAATGACACCCTGGAAGGAGGAGCCGGTAACGACAGCCTTGATGGCGGGCTCGGTGACGATGAAATGGTTGGGGGCAATGGGGACGATACCTTCGTCGTAGATAGCGAATTCGATAGCGTACTGGAAGAGAGCCCCACTGGTGGCACGGATCTGATTCTGTCTTCGGTGACCTACACCTTGGGAGATAACCAGGAAAATCTTACCTTGACTGGTGATGGCTTCATTAACGGGACGGGCAACGACCTAGATAACATCATTATTGGTAACAATCAGGCAAATATTCTGGAAGGGGAAGAAGGAAACGATACCCTGACGAGCGATGGTGGCGATGATTCCCTTGATGGCGGGGAGGGCGCCGATGCCATGACTGGCGGTGCAGGCGCTGATACCTACTTCGTGGATAATGCTGGCGATACCGTTGTTGAAATCGACGAGCCAGGGATTGATCTCGTGATCAGCGAAATCGACTTCAGCCTCAATGAACCGGATCGGTTGTTTGTCGAGAACTTGACCCTTATTGAAACAGCCATCAACGGGACGGGGAATGCCCTGGATAACACCATCATCGGCAACGACGAAAATAACGTGTTGCAGGGTCTAGAGGGGAATGATTTCATCGTTGGCGGCGTTGGACGCGATCGCCTTGATGGGGGGGTAGGTAACGACACTCTCCAAGGGGGCGCAGGCAACGACACCTATGTGATTGACTCGATCGACGATAGCGTCTTTGATGATGGCGCTAGCCAGGGAGACCTGATTGAAGCCTTCATTGATATTGACCTCGAAGATGGTTACGAGGGGGTTGAAGACCTGACCCTGCTTGGCATGGCAACGGATGGATTTGGTGATGCCGAAGCCAACATTATTACGGGCAATGATCTGGATAATGACCTGCGAGGTCGGGGCGGCAACGACCAACTGATTGGTCGGGGCGGCAACGATCGCCTTGATGGCGGTGCCGGAAACGACACCATGGACGGCGGTGCTGGAGATGATACCTACGTTGTCGACAGCAACGATGATGTCGTCAGTGAGACTAACCCCGACCCATTGGTGGGTGGAATCGATACGGTTGAATCCAGTGCGATTAGTCTTGCCCTTGGTTCCAACATCGAAAACCTCATTCTACTTCCCGAAACCGGAGCTATCGAGGGTTTTGGTAACGCCCTGGATAACGAAATTGTTGGGAATGAAAATGACAACGTCCTCGAAGGCCGAGCAGGCAATGACACCATCACAGGGGGCGCAGGCGTCGACACGATGCGTGGGGGTGTGGGGAACGACACCTTCTTTGTCGATAACTCCGCAGATGAGGTCATTGAAAGCATTGGCCAGGGGACGCAAGATGTCATTTTTTCTGATACGTCCTACACTCTGGCTACGGGCAGTGAAATCGAAGAACTCCGGCTCAATCAGGTGGAAGGTGCCATTGAGGGGATTGGGAACGAGTTTAACAACCTAATTGTTGGGAATGACTTCGATAACCTTCTGGATGGCGGTGTTGGCATTGACCGACTGGAAGGGCGAGATGGCGACGATACCTACGTCATTGACAATGCGGACGATCGCGTTGCAGAAATTTCGGCGGGCAATGCCGGAGGGATTGATGTCATCCGCTCCAGCGTTAGCTATGACCTGAGAACGGGTGGAGCAGTCGATGTCGAGAATCTCATCCTGCTGCCAGCAAGCCCCGATGCCTTGGATGCGACAGGCAATGACTTAGATAACTTCATTCAAGGCAACGAATTCAACAACATCCTGAATGGTGGGTTGGGCGTCGATACGCTCATCGGGGGCGACGGCGATGATTTCTACTTCATCGACAACCCCGATGATCGCGTGACCGAGAACGGTAGTGAAGGCATCGACACGGTGCAGTCCACCCAAACCTACACCCTCACAGCTAATGTTGAGCGGCTCATTCTAGCGGCGGGGGCAGGACCGATTAGTGGTACAGGCAATGACCTGGACAATGAAATTTTCGGTAATGAGTCTGACAACTCCCTCAGTGGTGGTGATGGCAACGATTTGCTGGATGGGGGTGCTGGCATCGATGTCTATAACGGTGGCAGCGGCAACGACACCTTTTTTGTCGATAACACCAACGAGGTCATTACGGAAGGAGAATCGGGTGGCATCGACGTGGTTGAGTCCGAGGTCACGTACACCCTGGGAGACAACCTCGAAAACCTCATCCTGCAGGGTGGAACAGGCACTGATGACCTGAATGGCACCGGTAACAACCTGGCGAACTTGATCATCGGCAACAATGGCAACAATGTTCTGACGGGTCGTGCGGGTAATGACATCATTCAGGGGCGGGGCGGGAATGACATCCTGCGTGGTGGCGCCGGGATTGACACCATGTTCGGTGGCGCCGGAGATGATGAATACACGGTCAATCAGGACGGGGATATCGTCGATGAAACCGATGAGGAGGGCAACGACACAGGTGGAACCGATAGCGTCATTTCCGATATCACCTATACCCTGACTGCCTTTGTGGAGAACCTTACCCTGCGCGGTGCGACCGGCATGGAAGACCTGAACGGGACAGGAAATACACTGGATAACATCATCATCGGCAACGACGGAAATAATGTCCTGAATGGAGATGCGGGTATTGACCAGCTCATCGGTAATGCAGGCAACGACTTCCTGGATGGGGGCTCTGGCAATGATGTGATGACTGGAGGGACGGGCGATGACACCTACGTTGTCACCAGTACCGCTGAAACCTTGACGGAAGAACTCGATGAGGGCATTGACTTGGTCATCTCATCGGCGGAATCCTTCACGTTGGGCGCGAACTTTGAAAACTTACAGCTCGAAGATGATGCTCTGGAAGGAATTGGCAACGAGCTAGATAACATCATCACCGGGACAGATGGCAACAATGTCCTGAATGGTGGTCTGGGACAAGACACGCTGCGGGGTGGTGCAGGAGACGATGAGTACATCGTCAACTCCTTCGATGATCCAGAGGACACGATTGAAGAAGCGAGCGGTGAAGGGACAGATACAGTGCGATCGACTGGCACCTTTACCCTCAGTGACAATCTGGAAATCCTCATCCTGGAAGAGGGAGGCAACTTCAACGGCTTTGGTAACGGTGACGCCAACACGATCACCGGGAATGAGCAGGACAATCGCTTGGATGGCGGTGCGGGTATTGATGCCCTGGCCGGAGGTGGAGGAAACGATACCTTCGTGATTGACGAGGCTGCAGATAACATCCAGGACAGCGGTGGTATTGATTGGGTTGTCATCAACTCCACGACAATTCTGGAATATAACTTGGCCGCCTTGCCCGCTAGCGTCCAAATCGAAAACCTAGAGTTAATCGGAACATCCGATATCAATGCCACGGGGGATGAACTCGATAATATTATTCGAGGGAACCAGGGCGACAACCGCTTAGTTGGCCAAGGTGGGGCTGACACGATTGAGGGAGGAGCCGGGAACGACATCCTGCTGGGTCAGCGGCCATTACCTGTCAGTTTCGACGATGGAGTGGATATTCTGCGAGGGCAGCAGGGGAACGATATTCTCAACGGAAATGCAGGCGATGATATTCTCAACGGCGGTGAAGGGGTTGACCTTTTCCGCTTCAATTCTGGGCTCGTCTTTGATTCGGCCAACTTGGGAGTGGATACGGTTCAAGACTTTACTGCGGGGGAAGATCGGATTGTTCTCAATCGCACCACCTTTACCGTGCTCACTGGCGGCAGCGACGTGTCCCTCAGTGCCGAAGGTTTGTCGGATCTGTCGTTTAAGCAACTGCAAGCTGGAGACTTTGCTCAGGTCAACGGGACAGCGGGTATTAATACCCTGGCGGCAGCTGTCATCTATGACACGGCGGGTCAGCAGTTGTACTACAACGCCGATCGCACGGGGGCAGGGGCGGCTGTTGCGTTTGCTCAATTCAGTAACAACCCGAATATCACACGCAATAGCTTCCTGATTGAGGAAACCTAGAGATTGAGTCCAATATTGACGGTGTGGGCATGTCATGCTTACACCGTCAACGAACTTAGTCAGGATTCTACGAGGTTGGCGTCAGTTCTGGTGAATACGGTGGGCTGTCAGGGAAGAATAAGGCGTGAGATGCAACGGCTTAGCTTTTACCCATGCAAGCTACAGTTATGCACGTTTCTCTAGGCTGAAGTTTTCCTGTCCATTACGCCTCTAGCAGCATTTGCTAATGTGTAGCTTATGACTGAAGCAACCCCTCCTTCCTCCCCTCTGGTAGCCAATCCTGCCCAGGCACGACAAACGCGCCAACAGTTTGCCACCCCCGATGAGTATTTGTCCTATGAGTTGGGAAAAGCGGTGCAGGCTTTGCCGCCGCTCTACACCCGGCTACTTGCAGGCGGGCTGACGGCGATTGTGGTCAGTGCGATCGCCTGGGCGCATTTCAGCAAAGTTGATGAAGTGGCCGTTGCCCAGGGAGAGCTAACTCCTGCCGAGCAACTTCGCCCCGTACAAGCGCTGCGGGGTGGTCAAATCGTGGAGATCCATGTGCAAGAGGGCGATCGCGTTGAGCAGGGCGAAGTGCTGATTGAACAAGATGCGGCGATCTCCGAAGCTGATGTAGTGCGATTGCAGGAAACAGCGGAGCTGATCCGCCAGGATATTGCTCGCCTGGAAGCAGAGCGAACTGGTGACACCAGCACGGGTGCTCTTCTGCAAGACCAGTTACTAACAGCACGATTGCAAGAATTTACGACGCAACAAAGCGCGGCTCAATCTGAGGTGGATCAGCAGGAATCGGCGATCGCAGCGGCTACCGCTCGCCTGTCTCGACTAGAAGCCAACCTCAGGAGTGCGCGTAGCACCCTGGCCAATGCAGAAGAACGGGAAGCCAGCCTGCGTGAACTCGCCGCCCCAGAAAATGGAGCTGTTCCCCGATTTGATTACCTAGAAGCCAGAGATCGGTTGATTCAGGCACAAAACCAAGTGGCATCGCTGGGAGAGGAAATTGCGGAACAACAGGCTCAAATCCGCCAGGCAGAAGCCGCCTATCGTCAAGCAGCAGAGATTTCCACTCGAATTGATTCCGAGCGGCGTACAGAGATCCTCACCCAGCTCACCCGCCGTCGTGAAGAGCTGACTAACATCGAAGGGCAGTTGGAACAGGCAACGCGTCAACAGGAGCAGGAAACCATCCGATCGCCTATCGACGGCATCGTTTACAACCTACAGGTGAGTCGTGCAGAAGGGACGGTACAACCTGGCGAAGAGCTACTTTCCATCCTCCCGGATGGCGAGGATTTAGTACTGGAAGTTCAGCTCCTCAACCGCGACATTGGCTTTATTCGCCCTGGGATGCGTGTCAAGGTCAAGATGGCCACCTTTCCTTTCCAGGAATTTGGCATCATTGATGGCGAGGTAATACGGGTTAGCCCCAATGCCACCACCGATGAAGAACTAGGTCTGGTTTACCCAGCACTGGTGCGACTCGATCGCACAACCGTTCCTGTCCGTGGGCAAGATGTGGAGCTGTTACCTGGCATGGCTGCGACCGCTGAAATCGTGACTCGCCAGCGTTCGATCCTCACCTTCTTGCTAGAGCCTGTTACCCGACGCTTTGACGAAGCTTTCTCAACCCGCTAGAACCTGCACGATATAACTCTGCTTGCTCAGGTGAAGCCCAACAATATTTTGAGAGCCCCGCAGCGCGAAGCTCCCAAAACTGAATATCCAAGGCAACGCGTGAGGGCAGGCTCAACCCACCTTCTCATTTCCTAATCGTCGCGATTGAGTGTCGCGATAATCTCATCGAGAATTTCTTGAGCGCCTTCGCCTTTGAGTTGGTGTGCCAGGGCTGCGCCAATCTCTTCTGCATCCTCCGAAGGGCCAGATTGAGTGCCACGGATCATCCGTTGTCCATCCAAAGCTGCGACCATTCCCGTTAACGTCAGGGTGTCACCCTCCACAACGGTGTTCACGCCGATGGGAACCTGACATCCCCCTTCTAACACGCGCAGGAACGCCCGTTCGGCATAGCAACGCAGGGCGGTAGGTCGATGCTCCAAGGCTTTCAGCAACGGCAGGATTTCGCCATCATCGGCACGGCACTCGATGCCCAAGGCCCCTTGCCCAACCGCATGCAAAGAAATTTCAGCGGGGATGGCTTGATCGATGCGATCGCCCATTCCCAACCGCTGTAACCCGGCGCAGGCTAGAACCAATGCGTCATAATCTCCCGCATCCAGCTTTGCCAGCCTTGTGTTGAGGTTGCCCCGCACATCTTTGAATTGGAGATGGGGAAAGTGATGGCGCAACTGTGCCAGCCGTCGCAGGGATGAGGTGCCAATCACCGCACCTTCGGGCAACGTATCTAGCTGCTTCCCTTTGTGAGATGCATGCAGCACAAGGGCATCCGCTGGATTTTCCCGCTCAGTGACGCAGCCCAGCATCAGCCCTTCTGGTAAGCGCGTCGGCAAGTCCTTGAGGGAATGCACCGCAAAGTCTAAATCGCCGCTCAACATGCCCGACTCTAATTCCTGGGTAAATAATCCCTTATCCCCAATCTTGGACAGCGCCACATCCAAAATTTTGTCACCCTGGGTATTCATCGTGTGGACTTCAAAGGCGCGATCGGGAAAGGCTTTCGTCAGCTCTCCTTGTACCCAATGGGTCTGCACCAGAGCGAGCTGGCTCTTGCGTGAGCCAATGCGAATTGTGCGGGGGAAACTTGCAACCATGCGACGAACTGCGTAAAGAGTAAAGAACTGTTTCGAAATATGTAGAAAAAAGACTGGATGTTAAGCCGTGCCTGCCTTTCAGACAGTTAACAGCTTACCGCAGTGTGGTACCTGTCAATTTTTGATTTTGCAATTTACTAATCGTCGCAATTGACGCCGTTTGGCATCCTGGATTTTCTCTTGTGAAATTACTGAGTATTGCTTTTCAGCAATACTCAGTAGCGTCAACGCTCACTAGCGCATAAGAGATGGATCCGCAGCAATAGTATTTAGAGCGCTACGGATGCATTGTGCTTTTTTGCAAGCGGAAATCCATGAACAGTCTTTGACTGTAGATTCAGCTTCTCCGAATTCCCTCGGAGACAAGTTATGAGGAGGGTATCGGACGAATTTATGCTCGGTAAGCTGTGCGTTTTTATCCGATGCCCACTACTAACTCAATGAACCCTTCTACTCAATGGAAATTGTTTGGGGGCCACTACTTCCATTGTTGCTGTGGGTATCATCGTCTGCACTTGGTGGGTTCACAGCAGCCCCAGATTGCCTCTCTAGCCAAGACTTAACCGGATCATCCGACAAATTTAGGCGAAATAGGCCTGAAACAAACCCACCCATAAACGCAACGGGATGGTGAGTTAATTCAGCAACGACGGGAGCAAGTTCGTCGAAAAACACAGGCACAGGACTCCTCTCAAGGTCTTCCAAACATTTCCTCGATCCTAGCGCGAAGACTGCTAGAGACAACAGCCGAAAAGGCTAGTAAAGGTTGGCGGAATCAAAAAAATGAGGTCGTTCTCACCTCTTATAAACACTTGATTTTGGTATTTGCTCTGGATTCAAGAGGCGAAGAATCAGATTTTTGTGACATTTTTATCTGCTTTTGTGACTTTTCTTGTGCGTTCGGGAATGCTAGCAACAAGTGCATGCCTTGTTATGAATCTGCTGCTGAAGGTGTCTGGGCTGTAATGGTGCAGCGGCAAACCGCCTGCGGCTCTGCGGACTTCAAACAAAATTCATAAAAATCTACACGAACATAGGGTATTCAGGGTTGAAACTAACCGCAAAAGGGAACACTCTGAAATATATGTACCTAGACTCCAAGGGATAAAAGCAACCCGATAGGTGAAAGTCGGTTGAGTCTTATGCGGGTAGAATCCGATAGGCGCCGATATCGAGATGGATGCTGGCTGCCACAGACCCTCGTATCCTATCCGTTTTTTCCCGAAGGGGTCGTCTACCAATTGAAGGGCAAACTATCCAAAGGAGCTGCGATACTCCAGCGGTTGAGCGATGCCAGGACTTACGTTTCCTTGTGAAGGTGGGCAACGTTAGGCAGGAACCTGTGCAATCGCAGACGCCCCTTTTGCCAAATCACGAACAAGCCGACTTTTAAGAGGATCCTATGGTAACTGCAACAAACAAGCCGCTGTCGCCCCAAAGTTCGAAAAAACATAACCATTATGGATTCCGTGACTTCTTCAAGTTTGATCCTGACTCTGGAACCATCAAGGACTGGAACGGTAGCCAAAACATTTTGACTACTGAGGATTTTATCATCGGGCTGGTGGAAGGTCTGGAAGAAGAAGTGGGTGAAGCCTCTGCTGCCATCATGTACACCATTGGCTGCGAATGGGGACAACGGGATGCCTTCTTCTTTGAACAGTGGTTCGAGAAGGAATTTGGTCGTTCTATTCGTCAGACCAACCTGTCGTTCTTGCTCGAAACCTGGTGGTGGCCCTTTACCTCTCAAGGCTGGGGACGTTGGGAAGTTGATATGGGCGATCGCAAGCAGGGCTTCATGTTCATCAACATTTTTGACTCAGCGGTTGCCCGTACCCTGGGCGATGTCGGTAAGCCTGTCTGCCACATCTACGCGGGATTGTTCGCTGGATTCTTTACTGAATTGGTGCGCAAGCAACTGAGCTGTATTGAGATTCAGTGCTACTCGATGGGCGAAACCTATTGCAAATTCCTGCTGGGCGGGCAAGATCGCATTGACGCAGCGGCCTTCTGGATGAATGAGGGTGCGACGGCTCGCGATATTGAAAAACGGATGCGTTCTGGGGAGCGACTGAAATGAGCAGTGCCACACTTCTCGAGAAAAATGGTTCAACGCCTCACGTGCAAGATGATTCCTGGCTTCAAATTTCAACCCGCACATTTTTCTCCTCTTTCAACTGGGATGACAACCCGCCCGAAGTTCAAGAAATCAAACAACAGGTTGTTGACCAAGCCCTGGATGAAGACCAGATCCAGAATCTTACAGTGGGTCAATTCTTCTCCTTCGTCAATTGGAATGATGAAGCCGTTGCAGCTCCCTTATCCTCCCCAGATTCTTTCCTGACTGAACTGTTGGAGGAACCCGACAGCGAGTTCACTTTGGAAGATTTCTCTGGTTTGTTCTAGTGCTGGCTGGAACGGCACCTGACCTGTGCGTTTACCAAACGTTATGCAGTTTTTGGGATAAAAGTCTATGCACCCGCAACTCGAATCAATCTTCAGCGAAGCTGAGAGCCGCTATCTCAAGATTGAAGAACTAGGACCATTGGATCAATATGTGACGTCGTTGCCCGATCGTCTGCAATCATATCGAGTGCTGCGCGATCGCGAGACCACATTGATGCAAGCGGTTGCCGACAACTTGGTTGCGGCATTCCCCGACGAAAAGCAAGAGCGCCTCGAACGCAGTATTAAGCATGCCATGCTGGTCTTACGCTATGCGGCGATGGGCATGCTGTTGGAGGACGAAGATTTTATTCAGGAGCGCCTGAAAGGCTGGCTGGCAGAAACTATCAAGGCTTACAACACCTACGATGTCGAGCGCAAGCTCTATGCGCTACTCGACCAGCAGCTGACGACGATCCTCGAACCTCAACAAGTGTCATTGTTCCGGCCAATGCTCCACTTGGCACAGGCCACGCTCCTGGGCGAAGACCAGGAAGAACCGCTGACAGCTTCTGCACTGGGCTGGTAAGGCAAGGATTATCAACTGCGACCGTTTGACGAGTCGCCCCCTTCCGGTCATCTATCGCTATACGCCTGGGTCGTTTACTTTCCAGGCATCTTCAAAAAATGAACTAAGACACAATTATGATTTCCGTTGCTGACCTACTCGTCAATAATCGCGTCCCAGGGAACTATTTTGCTACCGATGCCTACGTCCGTAGCGACCTGGAAATGGGGCTGCTAGAAAACCGCCAGGGCGATC
>JBCBSJ010000001.1:0-147540 GCA_039819245.1 Cyanobacteria bacterium J06638_20 | reverse complement strand
ACTTAGCTATATCGCTTTTGCGCTCGCCTCGTTGGACTGCTTCAACTGCTTTGCGCCGCAAGTCATAACTGTAAGGAGCACCCATCATCATTCACCAAAATGAGCTATATATGTCCTAACACATTTTCGTGATGCTATAAAGTTGGCGGCATCAACAAGAACGAACGTCGTGTCCCCTGAGTACCCTCGATCGGTATAAGGCGGTCAATCCTAGGTGAGCTCTATAATCCTGGCGTGATGGTACGCGATAGGTCACGATCCCACGGATGTTAGCAAGCATTGTCTGGATTTTACTCATGGGCTTTTTCGTTGGGCAGATTGCTCGACGATTGAAGATTCCTGCTTTAGTGGGCATGGTACTGGCAGGGATTTTGCTGGGACCACAGGTTAGCGATGTCCTGAGTCCAACTGTGTTAGACGCTGCGGATGCTCTCCGTACGATCGCCGTCATGGTGATTTTGATGAAGGCTGGCCTTGGGTTAGATCGCGAGAAGCTAGCGCAGCAAAGTACCGTTGCTCTAAGGTTAGGCTTTCTGCCCGCGACCTGTGAGGCGATCGCGGTGGCATTAGCAGCTATGTGGCTATTTCAGTTTGATCTAGCCACTGGCCTCTTGCTCGGCTGTGTACTGGGTGCTGAATCGCCTGCGGTCATTGTGCCGGGCATGTTACGGCTAAAAAGCTTGGGGTGGGGAGTCAAAAAAGGGATTCCGGACGCTATTTTGACCGGTAGCGCTTTATCCGATGTTTTGCTGCTGCTAGTATTTAGCCTTTTGCTAGCCTTCCTCACCCAAAGGACAGCTCCAGAGCCAGAAGGGCTCAGCAGTCTTGGTCTCAGTCCAATCCAAATGCTGCCACTGCAAGTCATGCTGCAGGTCATTCTAGGCATTCTGATGGGATGGCTAACGACCCGCATGCTGGCATCATTGCTCACACAGCAAAACTGGACCCAGAACAATGTACAAAATGCCCTTGTTGCGGCCAGTATGGCTCTCTTGCTAGTCGTGTTAGCCAACAAGCTGCCTGTTTTTTCCGGCTATTTAGCTGTCATGGCGACAGGGTTCTTTTTGATTGAGGTCGATACGCCTTTAGCTCGTCAGTTGCGCGAAAGCTTCAACAGTCTCTGGGTCGTTGCTGAAATTATTTTATTTGTCTTGCTGGGTGCCAGTATTCAGCTCACTGTTTTGAGTGATCGGCTGCTAGCTGGGCTCCTAGTCCTGGCAATTGGAACACTCCTGGGTCGAGCGCTAGGTTGGTATCTGTCTACGTTAGGAAGTGATTGGACCTGGCAAGAGCGCTTATTTTTGCTGCCAGGGAATTCAGCCAAGGCCACGGTACAGGCCGCCATCGGAGCCATTCCACTCGCTGAAGGCATCAACGGTGGTGAAACGATTCTGGCCCTAGCAGCCTTATCCATCCTGGTGACGGCACCGTTGGGCGCTTGGGCCATTCCCGCCTTCGCTCCCCAACTCCTGGAAAGAGGGGAGGTTGATCCAACCAAAGTCGCGATCGCGCGTCCTATCGTTCTCCTAGCCGCTGTGGACACTTCTGTCTTGGCTCCCCCAGTGCTTGTTAAAGCAGCAGACTTGGCGCGTCGTAGTGACGGCACGGTGGTGGTGCTGCATGTTTTATCCAGTGAAGAACCTGGCAAAACAGCAGGGTTGCGTCGTGCGGTTAATCAACATCTGGCTGACATTCGGCACCAGTTTGTCACAGCTTCTGGCCCGGTTCCCGCAGCGATTATCCAAACGGCCCAAACCTATGAGGTCGCAGCGATTGTAATGGGCAAACGTGGACATCGCTCGATACAGGAGGTCTGTATCGGTTCAGTTTCCTGGGCCGTTCTGGCAACCAGTTCAGCCCCCGTCGTTGTGGTTGAGGGTAGCTAAGGGATCGGCATCCCAATCAAGTACCCGTCGGCGCTCCAGGTATGGTTCATTGCCGTATCACTTTGTATGCAGGTGTAGTCATGGGATACCTCTTGCAGTAAAAAGGCGTTAGGTAAGGCACTTCCGAGCCTGTCATCCCAATCTTGGATGGAGACAACATCATGACGACGTTTAAAAAGCTGAGTATTTATACGAGTGAAGGCAGTCGGTTGGGAACGCGTCCTTTGCATTCAGCCATCATCGCGACTGCCCTCGAACAGGAAATTTATAGTGCGATCGCCATCAAGGCCATGGAAGGGTTTGGGCCTCAGCTGGCAATCCCAACGGCCAATCGCATGGCGCTTGAGAGCGATCGCCCAATTGAGGTGCGACTATTGGATCAACCTGCTGTTATCGAAGACTTTATTGCCACATTTCAAGACATGTTGGCATCTTGTATCGTCACCGTTGAAGAAGTCGAAGTTGTACAGCCGGAAACAGCAACGATGGCTGAGTCTGGGGATTTAGCGTGATGTCACTGTTTGCATGGGCCGCTGAGACACCTATCAGCCTCAATGAGATTCCACCTGCAATCGTGCCGCGATGATTGATAATGAAGGAGTTGTAAAGTTTTTTGTCACCATGCCTTTACCAACAAGTCTCTCCACCCTTGACGGCACTCCTCTCGCTCCTGAAGTGCTGGCTGATAAAGCTGTTCTGTTTGTGAACGTGGCTAGTAAGTGCGGCTTGACTCCTCAGTACAGCGGCCTCGTAGAGTTGGACAAAGCCTATCGCGATCGCGGTTTAGTGATTGTCGGTGTTCCCTGTAACCAGTTTGGGGCACAGGAACCTGGCACTCCCGAAGAAATTAAAGACTTCGCGACCAGCAAATACGATGTTGACTTTACACTGCTGGAAAAGCAGGACGTCAATGGAGCAACCCGTAGCCCTCTCTACCAATTTCTGGTAGGTGATGGCGACGACATCGAATGGAACTTTGGCAAGTTTGTCGTTGACCGCAACGGTGAAGTGGTTGAGCGCTTTGAGCCTCAGACAGCTCCAGATGCACCGGAACTGAAAGCCGCGATCGAGAAAGCACTGGGTTAATCAGTCAGAACCATATCCCCTGTGAGGGATTGGCATTCTTTACTTGAACCCCCTCTACTCAGTACACACATCTCGACCCTCACCCCCTCAGTCCCCCTCGCCCATTGCTGGGAGAGGGGGAGGCCAGACCAGGCTTTCCGGCTCCCCTTCGCCCGTTCTGGGAGAAGGGGTTGGGGGATGTAGAGCTATGCTCTTCCCGAAGGGTGGGGAAAGCCTATACAGCAAGAGGTTCAGGACTTATGTGTACTTAGTAGCCTTGGTAAGGAGAGGAGCAAGCTCCATAAGCCTCTCCTTACCAAGGAGAGGTACCGCAGGCGGTGAGGTTTTCCGCAACAGAAAACTCTAGCTCTGAACCTTATCCAGGTTCAGAACTAACTTTCCAGCATTTGGAGCTTGTACAAGCTCGCGTAGAGACCATCCTTGGCCAGTAATAACTCGTGATTGCCCTCTTCAACGACTTCCCCTTGCTTAAGCACAAGGATGCGATCCACGTTCCGAATCGTTGAGAGACGGTGGGCAATGATAATTGCGGTGCGTGCAGCTAGCAAACGCTCTAAGGCATTTTGAATGAGTGCTTCGGTCCCAACATCCAGGTTCGCAGTGGCTTCATCTAAAATCAAAATGCCAGGGTTCCGAATCGCGGCGCGGGCAAAGGCCAGTAGTTGCTTCTGACCACCGGAGAGGTTCGTCCCCCGTTCGCGCAGTACCGTGTCGTAGCTTTGGGGCAATTGCTCAATAAATTGAGCCACATTTGTTTGCTCCGCAGCGGCTTTTACCGCTTCTAGGGAGTAATCCTCACCTAGCGTGATGTTGCTTTTAACATCCCCAGCAAACAAGAAGCCGTCTTGCAGAATCACCGCCATGCGCTGACGCAAGTCTGCTTGGGGCAAGTCACGGATGTTCACGCCATCCAAACGGATTTCCCCTTCAGTGACATCGTATAAACGGCACAGCAGTCGAATAATCGAACTTTTACCGGCTCCAGTGGGGCCAACCAGAGCCACCTTTTCACCCGGCTGAATCCTAAAGTTCAAGTTTTTCAGCACATACTCACCGGGTTTGTAGCTGAACCAGACATTATCGAAACAGATTTCGGAAGCGGTAACCGTCGGGTCTTGCCCTGTTTTTGCGGGTTGCAGAATCGTCGGCGTTGGGGCATGACTCGACCCATTAATCTTGGTCGTCACAGGAATTGAGGGTTGCTGGCGAGTCTGCGTCACTTGTTGAGGGTCTTGAATCTCAACGGGAACGTTTAATAAATCCGTAATCCGTTCAACCGCAGTGAAACCGGCTTGAATCGAGGTGAACTTATCAGCAAATTGCCGTAACGGATCGAACAGTCGCTGGGCAAACAAGATGAAGGAAGCCAGAGCGCCAAAGGTCAAGGTTTCTTCTGTGACCAGATACCCACCGAGCCACAGGACGCCGGCGATCGCCACCAGGGCAATCCATTCCAAGGTAGCCGAAACCGCCGAGTCATGAAAAATGGTTTTATCGATCGCGCGTACGTATTGCTGATTCGTCTTGCGGAAAGCTTCAGCGTTGTACCGCTCCCGCCGAAAAATTTGCACCACTTCAATACCGATGACATTTTCCTGAAGCGTGGCATTGAGTTCTGAGAGTTTTTCGCGTGCTCGATAATTCGCTTTGCGATACTGCTGCTGAAAATAGATGATTAACCAAGTCACCGGCACCAACATCGCGATTAGCATCAGCGCCAACTGCCACTGCAGCAGAAACATCGTGACCGCAATCACGCCGATAGAGAACATGTCGCTGAAGATGCCAACCGCTCCCGTTGAAAAGACATCGCCTAAGGCATCCACATCACTGGTAAGACGCGTAATGAGTTTGCCGACAGGCGTGCGATCAAAAAATCGGACGGCTAACGAGGTGACGTGGCTAAACAGATCATTGCGAATATTCGCCGTAATACGCTGCCCAACTTTCTGTACCAGGTAGCTTTGCCAGCCATCTAGGGCCAGTCGGATGCTGACACTGACCAGCAACAGCACAACCAACAAATTCAGCCCTTGCTGAAGGCTCATATCCTCCAAAAACCACGCCACCGGTTCCTGTCGGATGAGGGAGATGGCCTGTCCAATTAGAACCGGCTGTAGCGCATTCGCCAGGGAGAGGGGCAGCAGCAGCACAAAGGGCAACCACAGATACTGACGCTGTTCGCGAATGTAGGGCCATAACCGTAAAAAGAGACGCCAGTCGCTGCTGGGTTGGGGCCGAGCATCGGAAGTCTTAGGAACGTAAGCGGCTGAAGCCATAAAAATCAAACGAGAATCCAGTAATACAGGGGCAGCGATCGCAGCGGCAAAGGGTAGCCTCGGACAGCAAGACACACCACTCGCGTCCGATGCAGTTCTGTAAGAGTGCAATGGATGCCATAACCCTGTAAACAGCGTAACAAAATGCGCTTATCCCTGATTGCTTTGCCCTGTAGACAAATCGGTTCCACAATATTTAGCCAAAACCGCAAAATCACGCACATTTCGTGAGAATCCCATAAAGAGTTGTTAACTTAGAGTAAGAAACGTACCCACTTCTACGGCAAGATCAGGTTAGCTTTGAACACTTAGTCAGGGTACTTCCATCGCCTCTCATCGCTTCAATGCGCGGCCTCAGAATATTTTGCGAGTATCGCTTTTCCATGCTTCAACTTTTTACCCATCAGTCCGTCAATCTTGAGGTTTCTCAAGGCAAGGTGCCGTTACGTCACTACCTGCGTCAGCCTCGTCGCTTGATGCATGCCCTCATGAACCCCAGTCAGGTAGAAGAGTTGGGAGGGGACTGTTTTCGGTTGAAGCTGCGAGCAATTCAGTTCCTTATGCTCAGTATCCGCCCCGTCGTTGATCTGCACATTGATAGCAGTCGCGAGCGTTATCTGCGGGTTCGGTCGGTGGACTGTCGGATTGAAGGCAACGAATTCGTGAATGAGCGCTTCCATCTCACCTTATCGGGCATTCTGGCGCTCCAGACGCGGGGAAAAGTGGCCCAGGTAGAGGGGCATGCCAAACTGGCGATCGCGGTTGATTTACCCCCCGCACTCCAGTTCACGCCAAAACCGCTCTTAGAGGTCACCGGCAACAGCATTCTCCAAGGCATCTTGATGACCATGAAGCAGCGTTTGATGCGGCAGCTCGTTATGGACTATGAACTCTGGAATACCCAACAAACCGCTCAGCAGCCCACTTTACTCGCTCACAATGTTGCCTCAACCCAGACTCCCTGATTCGAGATGGCCAATCTACTTGCTGCGATTTAGATCCATCAAGCAGCTATTGTTAACATGCCATAACCATCCTTAACCTAAGGTTGGCTGTTTCTTAAGATGGCAATTGCAGAACCACTAGGTAATATTTCCTTAGGCAAGTAGCATCCCTTGCCAGGTGGGGAACGCAGAAGGTTTGGGCATGGATAAGCGATTAAAGCATTACGTTTCGTCAAAAAAGCCGAAAAAAACGGGTACTAGACTCTGGCAGCTCGGATTTTTTTGTTTCGGTTTAGGCGTGGCGACTTCCGGGCTATTTGCCCTCAGAACGCCTGAGCGCTTCGATCTCAAGGCATTGAATATCCAGATGCCGATGGGCTGGAACACCCCAACATCTGCCGCTGCAAGAATCACGAGCCTGGATTTGGTGGCAACGGAAACCAATGTCCATGGGGTCAATGCATTTCCTCAAACAATGTCGTCCAGTCATCTATGCTTGCCTGAAGCGAGCCCCACTGATGTTAGTCAAACACCCACTCCGACATCGGAGACCCTGGCTGATGGGCTGGTGAAACCTTTCTCAACCGGCATCAAGACAGCGATTGATATCGACCTAGTTGGGCAATTAGGTGCGGCACCGTGGCCGGACATCCACGACACGGCGCGCATCGCTAAGGTGCCCATCCTGATGTATCACGACGTTATGGAAGAAAAGGAAGTCTTCTTTGACGTCACGGTTGAGGAATTAGAAGAGCATTTTGCTCGCATTGAAGAAGAGGGTTTAACGCCCATCACGATGGATGCGTTAGTGCGCCATCTTCGCATGGGCACAGCCTTGCCCCCCAAGCCTGTGCTGTTGACCTTTGACGATGGCTATGAGGGACATTACACCCATGTTTACCCACTGCTGCAAGAGTATGGATATCCTGCCGTCTTTTCGGTGTTCACCGGCAAAATGGACGGCGAAGTGGTGGGTCGCTCTACCTTTACATGGGAACAAGCTCAGGAAATGGCGGCCGATCCCCTCATCACGATTGTTTCTCATACTGTGACTCATCCTCGGGATCTGCGGGAGCTGGATGATTTGTCCTTACGGCAGGAAGTGTTTGATTCCAAGGCCAAGTTAGAGGCCAAACTCGGCATCCCCATTCGCTACTTTACCTATCCCACTGGCTATTATGACGATCGCGTCGCGCAGGTGGTTGAGGAAGCCGGTTATGAAGCGGCGCTCACCATGAGCAACTATGAGGAATGGTTTGCTGGCGAGTCCAATAGTCTCCTGGAAATTGGCCGTTTTGGCCAGTCGCAGCTAGAAGCCGTGATTCCGGAAGCCTGGGAAGGGTTGGCGCTTCCTGTCGTCGGGAAGGAAACCTTCGACTTCGGCTCGCCCGTGCGCGTCATGCGGCGACTGGAAATGGAAATGGAAGAAGAGGTACCTCCGCTAGCGCTGATTACGGGGGGGCGTCCGGTGACGGTACATGCCGATAGCCGCTATCAGATTCCTGAGATTCTCGCCCGTACGAATGCGATCGCCGCTGTCGATGGGGCCTTCTTCTCGTTAGAGTACCTTGACTCCAACGTCATGATTGGCCCCGTATTAAGTCAAGCGACTCAGACCTTTATTCCCGGAAACGCGGGGGAAAATCCCCTCCTGAATGGTCGTCCCTTGGCGTTGATTAGTCCTGACGCGGTTAAGTTTGTCCCCTTCGATGCTGATCGCCACAACACTTTGCAGGGAATTCGGGCTGAAATGTCGAACGTGACCGATGCCTTTGTGGGTGCAGCCTGGTTAGTCCGCGACGGTGAGCCCCAGCCGGCATCATCTTTTGGCACGCTATTTGATTTTGATGCTTACCGTCACCGCGCGTTTTGGGGCATCAATAAAGCGGGACAGCCTGTCATTGGCGTTACCAAAGGGCGCATTGACTCCGTTGACTTAGGTAAATTGCTTCATGAAGTGGGATTTCGCGACGCCATGATGGTGGATTCCGGTGCCAGTACGTCTCTTGCCTACGGGGAAGAATCGCTGGTGGACTATACGCCTCGCCCCGTCCCTCACCTGATTGCCCTGCTACCTCAATCGGAAGCGGAAGGGGCCTGTCCCCTGATCTTTGAGCAAAATCCTTTTGACAGTGAAGAGGATTGGGGCGACCCGTACTATCGGTAACTTTCTCCCGTATGCATAAAAACATCCTAGGAAAAGGATAGTTACAGCCTTTTTAACACTGCATATAGTGGGGAGCGATTGCTCTCCACACTAATAAGCCTATCAATTTGCCCAAATAGGGTAGACATTTTCTGTAGGTTGAGTACAATACTTCCCCATGGTGGTCTGCGGATATAGTCGTCGTCAGTTCTGTTGAGTTCTTGGCTAAGTATCGCAAAGATATCAGGTGTCCTGACCTCGATGGCTAAAGCTACATTTCCTGTCGGCTTGCGGCAGCACAATAGTTTGGGGATTTTCTTATGACATCTGTTGTCATCCGATCCGATAGTCGCTACGAGCGCTTGCCCGAAGATGTGCGCTCTGTCCTGAGCGATCGCTTTACGCGTACCAATACCACTGCGACGGCTACTCCATCCAGGCAGCGTCGTTCATCGCCGCATGTGACGACTCAAGCAGCCGCAACCACAACCCAGCCCCAAACGTTCCCCCAAACACCCCGTAAGCCGCCTGCTGCAACCAGCCGGGAAGTGGCCGTAGTCTTGGCAAACGTCTCCAAAACTTACGACACCGGCAATCCGGCTCTGCTTGACGTCAATCTACAGCTCCACAAAGGGGATTTTCTGTTTGTTACCGGGGCTTCTGGTGCCGGTAAATCCACCCTGCTGAAACTGCTATACGGACAAGAGCGCCCCACAGCGGGTGACGTCACAGTTGAGGGGATGCCTGTCAGTTCACTGCGAGGCAATCAACTCGCGATGGTTCGCCGTCGCATTGGCGTCGTTTTTCAAGATTACAAGCTGATTCCCCGCCGCACGGTTTCCGAAAATGTGGCCTTTGTCCTGTGGGCTCAGGGGTACACCCGTAAGGAAATTCATCGTCGCCTGTGGCCTACCCTCAAAATGGTTGGCTTGCAAGGCAAAGCCGATGCCTTCCCCGATCAGCTCTCGGGTGGCGAACAGCAGCGCGTCAGCATTGCCCGCGCCGTCGTAGGAACCCCGCCCATCCTGTTGGCAGACGAACCGACTGGCAACCTGGATGCGGATAATGCCATGCAGGTGATCAAAATCCTCAAGAAGCTCAATTCAATTGGCATCACTGTCATCGTTACCACCCACAACGAGCATCTCGTGCGAATTTCCAACCATCCGGTTGTGCAGCTCAAAAATGGTTACCTACGGCATCTACGCCGCTGATGGAAACCATAAATTATCCGCTCGAAGTTCTTCTTTTCCTATTTGGGATTGCTACCGTCGCGGGCTTTATCGATACGCTGGCAGGGGGTGGTGGGCTATTAACCATTCCAGCCCTGATTATTTCAGGCATACCGCCTCTAGCAGCACTGGGCACCAATAAATTACAGGGCAGCATGGGGACAGCAACAGCCTCCTACATGATGTTCAAATATAAACGAGTGCGCTGGGCGATCGTTGCACAGCCGATGATGTGTGCCTTTGCCGGTTCTCTGATCGGAACGATCGCTGTTCAGTATATTGACACCTCAGTTCTCATATTCGTCATTCCGCTCGTCTTATTTGGCATTGCGCTTTACTTCTTGCTATCACCTAATCTGCATGAAGACAACCGAACGCCAGTCATCTCACAGCAGCAGTATCAAGCCTACGTCATTCCCGCTATTGGGGGGTATGACGGGATGTTTGGGCCGGGTACGGGTTCTTTTTTGGCGCTGGCAGGCGTTTCCCTTAGAGGCCAGGGGATCATTGATGCCACCGCAATAGCCAAAACCCTCAACTTGGCAACAAATCTGGCATCCCTCATCGTCTTTTTTCTGGTTGGTCAAATTGTTTGGATCGTTGGAGGTTTGATGCTGTGTGGGCAGTTGATTGGAGCATCCATAGGCTCGCGCTGTTTGGTTATGATCAACCCGAAGCACCTCAGGATGCTGATTGTGGTGATGTCTGTGGCGATGCTGATCCGGTATTTCCTTGCTTGAAACTAGGGGCTGTCATTATTTAGAGCCTGAATCCTCATGCTGAAAGCGGTTCAGCCCCTAGCTAGTTTTACCAAGCGGGCGCGGCAATGCTGATACCGCAAGGCTTTCGAGTTTAATTGATGACGCGCCCTAGCGCTGCCATGGCACCGACTCGTTTCCTATCGAACCGGAATTTGCGTAATCCTTGTCAGATAGTGGTTGCAGCCGGTATCACTGAGGCTATGTGACCTGAGTCGCCTTTGGCGACGTTACAGGTCACCCTGAAGTTCCCTCGATCGCACAGTCACACTCCGGAAATATCACGGCCTTCCTAAGACTCGCATCACCATGCTGTGCCCGGGAGTACGAGACTATTATGTTGTGCCTAACAAAGCACATGCCCCGACTGGAGTTCCTGACCATGCAATTCATCTATCGCGGTGTCGCGTTCCAAGCACCTATTGCCGGTATTGATGCCCTAGAAACTGAGCAAACCGGCAATTTCCTTGGTAAGACATACAAGATGAAGCAAACTCAAATCGCCAACCAACGGTCTCATGCTGACCTGACTTATCGTGGCGCACGCTACAGCCGTTAGGTTCTAGCGTTCATCTCCCTCACACAAATAACAGACAGCATTCTAATACCCCCCCCAGCCGCTACGACTGGGGGTTTTTCATGTTCGTTCTAACCATCCCCGCATTTTGCCGGGATTCAACAATCCGTGGGGATCCACCTCTGCCTTAAATGCCACCTGAGCGGTGTCAATGGTTTTCCGTCCACCATCTTCCAAGATGTAGGTGTGAGGGTTGGCGATAAACGCGCCCTTTTCCTCATGGTAGTGAATAATCTCTGCGAGTCTTTCTGCGGTTGTGAAGCGCACAAGCTGTAAGGCCGCTGGGAGAACGACACCGCCCACCCGGAAGTATTCCAGATGCATCATCACCTCATCCCCGAAGTGTTCATACATGTGTTGTAGCAGCGTGAGGTCAGGGTCGTAGGGAAAGAGCGTCTGTAAATAGGTTAGGGAGGGATCAACGTTACGAGCATGCAGCGTAGTGTGGTTCCAGGTGAATTCGGCGAGCAGTGTTCCTTTGCCCGCATCCTCAGCCGCCTTGTGATAGGTAATCGTACCGCTAAATTCCTGCACCAGTTCCTCAAATAGCTCCATGGATGGTTCGGCAATCATGAGTAACGCGGCGTGGCAGCCTTCTGGCAGATAGGACTTAAGACCGGCAAAGTAGCTGGGAACCGGAGCGGCATGGATGCTGATCAGCTTTTTGATCAGGCCGTCAGAATCACCTAAGGCTTGACCAAACTTAGCTGCGGTCATGAAGTCCGCAAAGGTGACAATCACTTCCGCCCAGGGATAGGCAGGCCCCAGCGGAATTTCCAACTCGGTCATAATGCCATTCGTGCCATAAGCGTGATTAACCTGATGCACCGCATCGCCACGCAGCTCAATCACACGGGGTTCATCTTCCACCGTTACAACTCGTACAGCGTTGAGGTTACCGCGATCGCGCAACTGTCCGTAGGTAATGGAACCAATGCCGCCGCTGCCGCCCCCAACAAACCCCCCAATGGTCGCCGTGCGATAGGTGGAAGGATACATGCGAATTTCCCATCCCTGAGGCTGGGTGGCCTTATCGATCGCCGCTAGCTTGGCGCCCGGTTCCACACAGGCAACCCCTGGTCGTACCCACTTCACGGCGTTCATCCGACTTAAATCCAGAATGACGCCGCCCTCTAGGGGAATACATTGCCCATAGTTGCCGGTTCCGGCTCCCCTGACCGTGATAGGAACCTTAGCGGTAACGCAGGCCTTTACCACGGCTAAGACTTCTGCTTCGGATTGAGGACGCACGACAAGATCAGCCACCTTATCCGCCAGTTGCGATCGCAGGATCGGACTGAAGTAGTAGTAGTCCTTAGAAAGCTTTTCCACTTGAGTGCGATCGCGAATCACCTCAATATCGCCTAAGGATTCAGCAAAAGCATCCCAATTAGTGGTTGGAGCAGGAGTAGTGGTCATAGCGAATAACGGTGAGAAGACTTGGCAGGCAGCAGCTTTTTCGTAGTCTGACACAGATTCTTAAATCATTAATCTCTATCCCTCTACGGGCAAGCTGAGACCGTCCGACTTTCTTCATTCCCATGATTACGAAAGGCATTGTATTGGCGGGTGGCTCAGGAACCCGCCTGTATCCGCTGACAGCCGGTACCTGCAAACAGCTATTGCCCGTTTACGATAAACCCCTCGTTTACTATCCGTTGACGACCCTGATGCTGGCTGGGATCCAGGAAATCTTGATCATTACAACCCCTCGCGATTTGCCTCAGTTTCAGGCCGTGCTCGGGACTGGCGAACAGTGGGGTATTCACATTCAATACGCAGTGCAAAGCGTACCGCGTGGGGTCGCCGATGCGCTGATAGTAGGTGCGGACTTTATTGCCGGGGAGGGGGTTGCCCTCATCTTGGGGGACAACCTGTTCTACGGTGAAGGCTTAGGGCAGGTGTTACAGCGCTCGGCACAGCTCACACAAGGGGCCAAAGTCTTTGCTTACTATGTGAATAATCCTGAGCAGTATTGCGTTGTAGAACTTGCCGATACGGGGCAACCCCTGCGGCTGGAAGAAAAGCCCAGCCAGCCCCAGTCTGCCTACAGCGTTCCAGGCATCTACTTCTATGATCAGCAGGCCACAGCTCTGGCGCAGCAGATCCAGCCCTCCCTGCGTGGCGAACTGGAAATTACCACGCTGAACCAGTTTTATTTGGCACAAAAGCAACTATCGGTGGAGATTTTGGGACGGGGTGTAGCCTGGCTGGATGCTGGAACCCATGAATCACTCCTGGAAGCCAGCAACTTTGTCGCCACGATTGAACATCGGCAGGGATTAAAGATTGCATGCCCCGAGGAGGTTGCCTACCGCCTGGGGTGGATTGATGAACTGCAAGTCAGATACCTGGCGCAGAGACTTGCCCAAACTGCCTATGGGCAATACTTGCTCAAGGTGCTAGCGGTGGATAAGCGATACTTTAGCTTTCGTGACGCAGCGCAATTGAGGCGTGATGGGGTGGATGGGTGAATGGGCGTTGGCGCAGCCTTAGGGGTAGAGGAGTGTTCGCGGAGCGTCGCCGGAGGCGTTAGGGGTAGTGGGGTGATGGAGAAACGTTTAGGCGACGCTATGCCAGAGGTATGAATTTCGTGTCTGGGCACATGTAGCCTGCTATGGATTTTCAGCGATCGCGGTCATGAGTTGGGAGGATTCAGTGGTGAAGCCAAAGCACTGATTGACGTTATAGACCGTTGCCTGAAAGCAGTACGCGGGGGAAGTGGTAGCGGTGCAATCGCGTAAAAGAATGCAGTCATAGCCGAGGAAGTTCGCGTCCTGGAGCGTGCAAAGTACGCACTGATCGGCATTCACGCCGGCAAACAGCAGCGTTGTTTTGCACAGGTTCCGGAGCATACTGTCGAGCGGGGTGTCCCAAAAGCCACTCATGCGGTACTTATCCACGCAAATATCAGCTGCTTCCTGAGGGAGCTCATCGACGACGGCAGCCGCCCAGCTGCCTTGAGTCAGAACGGGTGCGCCATTGTTAGGCAGAGGATCCGCTAAGCCCACGCCGATACCGGTGGGGTTATAGACGTGGCGGAGGGCAGGACTGATGTTGAGCAAGTCAGGGCGGTTCCCCCAGTTCACCCACAGAATCGGGACTGCGGCCTGTCGCAGCCTAGGGAGCAATTGGTTCAGAGGTGCGATGGGCGATCGCGCCGGTTGCACATCCACGCCAATCGACGCCAGCCAGCCATCAGGATGGCAAAAGTCATTTTGCATATCAATGACGAGGCAGGCCGTTTTGGCCAAGTCGATCGTGAGCGTTTTGGTATCCGTAGTGAAGGTAATCGGCTGAGGGGCGAGGGGCGATCGTGTGAGGTCGGCAACAGCCTCATTCACGCGCCAGGCATTGGGAGCAACACCCAGGGAGTGTAATTCACTCATGGCTAATAAGAATATTGAGATTGGTAGGTTGTGGGGCGATCGTTCACCCACTCACCTATCATCCCATCACTGATAGCCATCCGTTTCCTGTTTGAGCTCAGCCGATGGTTAGGGATTGAGCTCACAGACTACGCGTTCTTTGACTACGCGTTCTTTAATAGGGGGGTCAAATCGATATAGGCATCGACAGAATCAGCCAGGATATCCAGCATCATCTCGCGCTGTTCGCGATAGTTGGAAATCCCTGTCGCAAGGGAACCTAACCCCCGTTGCTGGCGTAAACGATTCAGCCAGGCCCGCCGCCAGGGGCCATTATCAAACAAACCATGGAGATAAGTGCCCCACAGTGATTGACTTTGATCCACGACACCGAGGGATTTGTCGTCAAACAGGAAGTTGAATTGCTCTGCCTTATCAGCGTCGTCTTGAGGGGCAACCAGTTGAGTCCGCCCTTGATGGAGTTCGTAGCCAATGATGGGCAAACCGGACTGAGGAAACTGGGAGGTAGCGGTGCGCTGACGCGCTACTTTCTTTTGCGTAATGACGGTGCGGATCGGAATCAGATCGAGCCCCTTATAGCGACCATCTTGGCCTTCAACCCCTTCCGGATCCGCCAAAAATTCGCCCAAAATCTGGAACCCACCACAAATGCCTAGAACTGTGCCACCCGCCGCTGCATAGTCCTTAATCGCTTCAGCCATGCCCGTCCGCTGGAGCACCAGCAAGTCTGAAATAGTGGTTTTAGTCCCGGGCAACACAACGGCATCGGGATAGCCCAAATCATCTTTGGGAGTGACATACCGCACTTGCACCGAAGCCTCTGCTTCGAGGGGGTCAAAATCAGTGAAGTTAGAAATGTGGGGTAAGCGAATGACGGCGATTGTGAGTTCTGCCGAGGATTTAGCGGGACTCCGATCCAGCAAGGACAGCGAATCTTCTGCCGGTAGAGAGTGTTCTAGCCAGGGAATCACACCAATCACAGGAATTCCCAAGCGTTCCTCTAGCCAGTCGATACCGGGTTGCAGAATTTCACGCTGACCCCGAAATTTGTTGATAACAATACCTTTGATCAACTCACGCTCGTCCGGATCAAGCAGTTCCAGCGTGCCGACGATGTGGGCAAACACGCCGCCCCGATCAATATCAGCAACCAGGATAGTCGGGGAATGCAGGCGTTTGGCAATTCGCATGTTCGCCAAGTCCCGATGCTTGAGATTCACCTCAGCAGGGCTACCAGCCCCTTCACAGACCAGAAAATCGTATTCCTGCTCTAAGCGATTGAGGCTTTCTTGAACCGCCTGCCAGGCTGGGTCAAAATACCTCTCGTAATAGTCCTTAGCACTCGTTCGTCCGACAGCTCGTCCTCGCAGCACCACCTGAGAGGTCATATCGCTCTGGGGCTTCAGCAAAATAGGGTTCATTTCTGCTGTTGGCGGTACCTTAGCAGCCCAGGCTTGCACAGCTTGAGCATAGCCAATCTCAGCACCTTGGTTGGTAACGTAGGCATTCAGCGCCATGTTTTGCGCTTTGAAGGGAGCAACGCGCCAACCCCGGCGACTCAAAATTCGGCAGAGGGCAGTTGCAACTAAAGACTTGCCTGCATGGGATGTAGTACCCACTACCATAATGGACTTCATGGGATTCTCCAGATGGGGGATCTTAAGCTGCGGACAAACAATAATACTCTGTGCTGCCATGTGCTGCCATCAGAGTACCCATGGAAGGGGGAATCGCACAGGCTTGCTACATTAGCAGCTTTCAACGGGAGCAGCGCAACAACCGCTACTGAGAAGAAATTGTGGCCTCGACAATGGGCGGATCATCCAGGCCAGAGTGTTGCGTTTTGACCCATTTCAACCGTTTGGGACGGATGGCCATCCGCAAGGTGACAGTTCCCATCACAACAAACCAGTGCATCATGTAGGCCATGCCGCGCAGTGTTTGCCCCAAAACCGTGAACAAAGAAGTCTTTCGGGTTCGCCAGAGACCATTCGCCATGCCTAAACTAGAAAATAACAGCACCACGCTGGACAATGGCCAGAGTACAGGCATGCGATTACGCGCTAGCGCCAGGGCAAAGTCTGGAATGGCAGCCGTGGGCAAGAGGTACTGCATCAGGCAAAAGATGAATAGATCCGTTGTTTTCATCCATCCCAAGCGCTTGGGCGTGAGTAACCGCCAGTAGTCCAAGTACCGCTGATAGCCCCCTTCAGCCCACCGATTACGCTGATGCCACAAAGAAATCGCCTTCACGACACCCTCCTCACGCACTGAAGGCAGCATCACTAAGGGAATATCCCACCCCGTTAGATGCAGTTTGAAGGTTAAATCCAGATCATCGGTAATGGTTTCTTCCGTCCAACCACCACACTGTTCCAAAGCAGCGCGGCGAACAAATTGACCATTCCCCCGCAATTCACCGAGCCCACCTCGCGCCACGCGTTTCAGTTGGCAATAGGCATCAAAGGCCATTTCAGCCACTTGGCCATGGGTCCAAAAGTTTTGACTGCCGTTGGCGATCGCCTTACGCATCTGCACCGCTCCCACATTAGGTGTGTCGAAAATCGGTACGACTCGTCGCAAGCAATCCGGTGCGATTTGAGCATCCGCATCAAAAACCACAAACAAGCTACCTTGAGCTTGACGCCACGCCTGATTCAACGCCCCAGACTTACCGCCAGTCGCTGTATGGTCACGATGCACAACATGGAGATTGGGATAGCGTCGCGCTAGCCTGTCCAGGATAACGGCTGTACCATCTGTGCTGTTGTCGTTGATAATCCATACGTCATAGCGTTGAGACGGGTAATCCAGCTCCATTAAGGAGTCTGTCAAAGCGCCAATGACAGCAACCTCATTTTTAGCTGCGATCAGAATTGACACTTGAGGCCATCCCGAAACGTCCGACCTATCCTCAGTGACAGAGCGCTCCTGCCAGCTAGGCAGTGGCTCTGGCATTGGTTCTGGCTTGGCTAGCAGGAGCCGAAACAAGTGAGCCCCGGTCAAAACGGTTAAACCATAAACCACCCACTGGCCCCAGGCTAAAAGATGCAGTAGAGCAGTACATCCCCATAAACAGGTCAAGGCCACAGCGGCCTTGAACCGACGTCTATCGTAGGATTCAAACTGATCTTCGGTGGTGGATGCGAGCCTGATCATTTCAGGAGTTGACCCATTGGTCATAGCGTTGAATTTCGCCTCTCGATGCTCGGTGTTCGTTGGGATATGCTTCGCAGACAGCTCATCGATCAGTCCAACAGATGATGCGTCTGTGAAGCACACGGGTATCCTCAGGACGAATGACTAATCGACTCGCAGCTGGACAAAGCCGACGGCTCTACCAGGTATCGCTAGTTGAATCAATTACTTTCGCAAGCAAGTTCTGACAACCTCTCAATCTGAGGTTTACCCGATTTATACAATCTTAATGTTTATTCTCCATCATCCTGAGAGGTTCTCGGAATTCAAACGGCGCTAAATGCATCCATACCCGATCCATGTGGTATCACTGAGGACATAGGAATGGCTCACAGCGATACCTGAAAACCATGCAAAGCTTTTTAGATCGGTGGATTGTGGTTCAGTGCCATTCAGCCAACTGTTTATTCGGCCAGCCAGAAGATTTCTATAAGCATCATGTCACTGACCTTCGAAGAGATTAAGCCCGTCACGAAAGCAGACATTGGCGTCTACCTTCCTTATTACCAAGGCACCAAACGCAATGCTTTGCCTTACGCAATCGGTCTTTACAAACGCGGCAACCTAGAGGGTGAACGCATCATTGAGGGAGGCGAAAGTATTCCCTTTATTGCTACCTGGAATGTGTCGACGTTGCCTGCCGATTTAACTCGGTGTCGTTTACAGTTTGATGACGATGTCGACTTGAGCTATGAGATCACCATGGCTACCTTTGAATATGTAGATTTCCTGTTTGATGTCGTTGTCGCTCTGCGGCATAAGCGACCGGCTGACTTCTCAAAAGTCTTTTATCGCAAACTATTACGTTTGGATGATTAAGCCAACAGGGGCTTGAGTCGCTCAACAGCACGTAACACAATAGAAACGGCCTGAAGGCATAACGCGTTTGTGAGGAGCATAGGAGTGCCCAAATCGACCAAGCATTTGCTAATTGGCTCAGCGGCAGCCCATAGCGGAAAATCGACCACTGCGATCGCAGTCGGCGCACAGCTACAAGCTTTAGGGTTTCAAGTTGGGTGGGGTAAGCCTTTAGCCTCTGTTGAGACATCTAAATATGTTGCGAACGTACCAGATACGGATCTGGACTTTGTTCCAACTACGCTAGCGCTCGCGTCCGCGCAACAGTTACCAACGCTTTTTGACTTCAGCCGTTTTACGCTGGCTGAACAATTGGCTCAAGATCAGACCAGTCAGTTACAAGACATGCTGGCCCACTATTGGGAACAGACCACTGGGGACATTGCCCTCGTCGAGGGGCCTTCTAACCTGGAAGAAGGCGCTTTCGTGAACCTGTCGCTACCAGAAATTAGTGTCGCTCTCGACGCTTCGGTTCTGCTCGTGACGCAGTTTAATGCCCCGCATATGGTTGATCAGATCGTATCGGCTCGTAAGCGTCTGGGCGATGCCCTTTTAGGGGTGATCTTGAATCAAGTAGAGGCGGCCGATCTAAGCTTGGCAAATGAGACCGTGGTGCCTTATCTAGAGCAACAGGGAATTCCTGTTTTAGGCATTTTGCCTCAGTTGCCATTTTTACGAGGCATGCGTGTGGCTGAATTGGTGCGACGTTTAGATGCCGAAATCCTCTGCTGTGATGATCATCTCGATTTGGTCGTGGAGAGCTTGAAAATTGGCGCGATGAATGTCAATGCGGCCCTGCGCTTTTTTGGTCAAGGTGTGCATCAGGCAGTCGTGACAGGGGGCGATCGCCGCGATTTACAGATTGCTGCCCTGGAAACATCGACCCATTGCCTTATTCTGACAGGGCAAATTGCGCCTAGCAAAGATGTCATTGCCCTTGCGCAGGATAAGGAAGTCCCGATTCTTGCTGTCGTTACCGATACCTTATCGACGGTTGAAAGCGTGGATAGCCTGTTTGGTCATGTTGCTTTGAACAATCCAGACAAAGTTCCTTTAATTAAAGAAGACCTAGCGCCCCAAATTGATATTCAACGTTTGGTTTCCCTGGTGGGGTTGGAAATACCTGCCGTTGTTCCCAGCAGCTAAATTTACTCTATGTACTGATACAATGAGCCAGTTCATCAATTCGTGTATTTCCGTTGAGTCAGTCCATTGATGCTCCCTTGGAAACGTCCAAGGTTGATGTATTTCTGCAAGAATTAGCTGCTGTTCAGCAATCAGGATCTAAGCGCATCGCGCTGTTGGGTTCTCGGCACGTTCCGATTACCCATCAGCAACTCATTGAGCTGATGACCTACGCTCTGGTGATGGCGGGTAATCGGGTTCTGACGTCAGGCGCAACCGGTGCTAACTCAGCAGCTATCCGCGGAGCCCTCAACGCGGATCCGAATTTGCTGACGGTAATCTTGCCTCAAAGCCTTGCTAAGCAACCGCGCGAATCGCGGGATCAACTGGATCAGGTCATGCATCTGGTCGAAAACTCGGCCAACGATACCTTGTCTTTGGCTGAAGCGAGCGCCATCTGTAACCAAGAGATCATTTCCCGCTGTCAACAGCTCATCTGTTTCGCTTTTCATGACAGCCATACACTTTTGAAAACCTGTCAGGATGCGGAAGATCAGCGTAAGATCGTTACGCTCTTTTACTTTGATTGAGCATTTATGAATATTCTGACAAACCTACCGACCCCAGGGATTTTTCTCTGTTGTGTCGCGCTCAGTGCTGTATTGGTTTACGCTCCCTTCATGGCTGTTGGCGTCGCCCGGCTGCAAGCTGGATATGACTATTCGGCTCCACGGGCCATGTTTGACAAGTTACCGTCCTATGCCCAACGGGCAACCTGGGCACACCAAAACTGTTTTGAAGCACTCACGCTTTTTGCGCCTGCGGGCATCATGGCCTACGTGACTGGTCAGGATTCCACACTAGCTCTAGTCGCGGCGATCGCCCATGTCATCGCTCGTTTCTCATACAGCGTTTTCTACATTTTGGATATTCCTGTTCTACGGTCGGCCATGTTCGCAGTGGGCGGCGCGGGAACGTTTACGTTATTTTTCCTGAGCTGTCGTTCTGTCCTGATGTAAGTAAGCTCGGAAGAGCAACCCTGACTTTGCTGACGTCTTCACGTTCAGACAAGCGTCACCACTTCTGTTGATTACGACTACTGTTGAGCTGGGAAATATCGATCGCTATGGCTTCCACCTACTCCTTTGACATCGTGAGCGACTTTGATCGTCAAGAGCTGGTGAATACAGTTGACCAGACCAAGCGCGATGTGACGACTCGCTATGACCTGAAAGATAGCAAAACCACCATTGAACTGGGCGAAAACACGATTACTATTGAGACAGACGGCAGCTTAACCTTGCAGTCTGTGCAGACGATTTTGCAGACCAAAGCTGCCAAACGGAATCTATCCTTAAAGATTTTTGATTTTGGCAAAACGGAATCAGCCAGTGGTTCTCGTGTGCGTCAAGAAGTGACCCTCAAAAAGGGGATCGATAAAGAAATCGGCAAGCAAGTCACCAAGCTGTTGCGGGATAACCTGAAAAAGGTGCAGGCTTCGATCCAAGGCGATGTCGTCCGTGTTTCGGCAAAATCCAAGGATGATTTGCAGGCAGCGATGCAAATCATCAAGTCAGAGGACTGGCCCATCGCACTTCAGTTTACAAACTATCGCTAGTGATCGATCAAAGCCAGAATTAGGGGTTGGGTTGGCCCGAATTAGCAAAGGGAGCTGGGGGACGGAGGTGAGCGAAATTCCCCCGTCTTTGAGGTTTATGCCATAAAAGTTACTGGCTGTCTTCTAGAGGACAGGTAAGCCATAGGGCCTGGGTGTGATAGCCCAGTTTCCGATAAAGTGCGAGTGCAGCTGCATTATCGGCAAAAACCTGTAGGCCAATTTGACGATCGCCCCGTTGAGTGGCCCAATGCTGAGCGGTCTCCAGCAAAGCAGTTGCGATTCCACGACGACGATGCTCCGGGATAACGTAGAGCATCATGATGTAAGCATGGCGATCGCCTTGCTGTTGGTCAATCGCATTCCCTAACCACAAACAAGCCACCGGAGTCTGTGCTGTATCCTGTAGCGATACCCACCAAACAGGCGTGGCAGCGGACAAATGTCGCTCGACCGTTTCAGCCAAATGGTCAGCAGACTGAATTCCCGATAACTCTGCATGGGTTTTGGCCAAGAATTGCAATATTAGGGCGCGATCAAGCTGAGATCCCTGTCGCAGCTGATACCCAGGAATCGCGAAGGCCATCAATCTTTAGCGTGGTTCGACAGTGGGCTCATCATTGCTGACATCAGCCTCAGGCAGGTCATTTTGAGGTGTCGAGAGACTAACAGTGTCTTCAATGGGAGCGGGTGCCATCATATCGTTGGGCAGAAAAATGCGAGCACTAACCGCCACCATCGCGATAACAAAGGTCAACACAATGAGAAGTGGAGCAATGTAAGAACGAAAAAAGGCGCGCATATCGAATCAGTAAATTGTAATATTGCTTTACTTTTACTCTACCTCGCGATTGGCATAATTTTGCTCAATCCACTGGCGGTAAGCTCCCGATTGGACTTGCTCAATCCAGATGGGATGCGCCAAATACCACTGCACTGTTTTACGCAGGCCCGTTGCAAAACTCTCTTTGGGTTGCCAGCCGAGTTCAGTCGTTATCTTGCCACAGTCAATGGCATAGCGGCGATCGTGGCCAGGTCGATCCTTAACAAACGAAATTAACGACGCGTGACGATACGCCTGATTAGGGGCTAATTGATCTAACAACGCACAGATGGTCTCCACGACGGCCAGGTTAGACTGCTCATTCAACCCACCAATGTTGTAGGTTTCACCCACCCGCCCGTGCTGTAGAACTTGATAAAGGGCATCGCAGTGATCCGTCACGTACAGCCAATCCCGTATATTTTGACCATCCCCATAAATCGGCAGGGGCTTTCCTTGCAGCGCATTAAGAATCATCAAGGGAATGAGCTTCTCCGGAAACTGATAGGGGCCGTAATTGTTAGAGGCGTTAGTGGTGAGGGTCGGTAACCCATAGGTGCGATGATAGGCTCGCACCAGATGATCGGCCCCCGCTTTAGATGCAGCATAGGGACTGTTAGGGGCATAAGGAGTCTGTTCTTGAAAAGGCGGATCGTAAGGTGCGAGTGAGCCGTAGACTTCATCGGTCGAAACGTGTAAGAATCGAAAGCTTGCCTGTCGTTCACAGGTCAGCTCTTGCCAATAGTCGAGAGCTGTCTCTAGGAGACGAAACGTCCCCATAATATTGGTTTGGATAAAAGCCTCTGGATTCAAAATGGAGCGATCAACGTGGCTTTCGGCAGCAAAGTTAAGAATGGCCGTCGGTTGATGTTGTCTCAATAAGTCAGTCAGTAGAGCGCGATCGCCAATATCGCCCTGAACCAGACAATACCCATCATCCCCCTCTAGAGCGTTCAGGTTATGGCGGTTACTGGCATAGGTCAACTTATCCAGGTTGACGATCTGGGCCCAGCCCGCCTGACGCGCTTGCAAGATAAAGTTGGCACCAATAAAGCCAGCTCCCCCCGTTACCAAAAAAGTTTCCATCGGTTCAGTGGTTGGTTAATCAACATAAGGAACCGGGTCTGTAATGCCTCAGGGATCAACTCTCGGCATCTTCCAGTCCAGGTCGAGGCATGGGTGCAATGCGCGACTTCCCTAACTGCCGCAGCCACCACCACCCCAATACCGCCACAATCAGGCCACCCCATCCCACAAACGCTTGCAGGAGTAAAAATCCCCCTACTGCAAACATACTGCCAAACAGGAAGGCTAGTGCCGCTAACACTTGCTGCAATTGCAAGATGAGATCTTGAGCGGGGGCAATACCCGGCTGATGCAGATTCAGGCGTGGTTGCCCAGCAGTCATGGTCAGATACTGAATCGGGCGTTCACCGACTCTGACCCGCTGGGGATTCCAGCCTGGCCCACTAGGGCGCACCTTTTGATAAAAGCGATCCAGCACCTCTGGACTTTCAGGCGCGGTAAAGATCATCACAGTTATCCAAATGAGCGTGGTGATGCTGGCAATGACAAAGAGCCGTTGACCAAAATCCGTGACTTGGAAGATCGAAAGGCGCTGCTGGATACCTCGTAAAACTATCCAACCGAAGTCTGTGGCTGTAGCTGTTGCCGGAATTGGCATGGTCAATAGACCCATCATAAAACCCGCAACCATAGACGCTAATTCCGCTGCCGCATTAATCCGCCACCAGAACCAGCGCAGAATCAGCACCAGTCCCGGCCCTGTGCCGATCGCAATGACTAAACGGAAAATGGTGGTCACATCGCTCGCGTAAAAAGCCGCGATCGCCCCTAACCCCGTCACAAACACCGACGCTAACCGTCCCACCAGTACTAGCTGCCGTTGACTCGCATCGGGTTGTACAAAACGCCCATATAAATCATTGGTTAGGTAGGAGGCTCCCCAGTTAATGAGGGTGGAAACGGTGCTCATAAATGCTGCAATGAGAGACGCTACGACAATCCCCAACAGCACGGGCGGCAAAAATTCCAGCATCAGCAGCGGATACCCCAACTCGCGGTCTTCCAAATTCGGGAAGGCTACGAGCGCCACCAACGCCACTACAATCCAAGGCCAGGTGCGAATGACGTAATGCAGGATGTTGAAAAACCAGGCAGCCTTTTCGGCCTCCGCTTCTGACTTCGCCGCCGCCAGTCGCTGAATAAACTCACCGCCGCCATCACTGCGGCGAAACGCCCACCATTGCAGGGCAACATAGGCGAAGAACGTATTAACCGAGATACCCGCTGTTTCACTCCAGCTCATACCGCCACTGTCCCAATGAATGGGGACAAACGCTAAGGTATCGCTACCATACTGAGTATTAATTTGATCAATCAGGGCGGGCATCCCACCGATTTGGAGAATGGCCGCGATCGCCACTACAATCGCGCCAAAAAGCGCCAAAAAGAACTGGAAAAAATCAGTCGCCACGACCCCCCAAAGTCCAGAGAATCCAGCATATAGAAGCACCAGTAGACTCACTCCAATCACGCTCCATAGCTTACCCGCTTCACCGGGCACAAAGCCGAGACTTTCCCATAGCTGGAGGGCAGTGACTACCTTGACCATGGCCAACATGGCATAGCCAATCCCAATGCAGTTGATGGGAACCGCAAAGAGGAATGCTTTCACGCCCCGCAAGGTTGCGCCTATCGGCCCCCCGTATCGCAGTTCTGTGAGTTCAGCATCGGTGACGATTTCCGATCGCCGCCACAGACGCGCAAACACATAGATCATCACCACGTGGGCTACACCAAAGCTCCACCACTCCCAGTTCCCGGCAATACCGCGACTGCCAACCACTCCCGCAATATAGAGCGGGGTATCAATGGAAAAGGTGGTAGCTGCCATGCTGGTACCGGCCAACCACCAGGGGAGCGATCGCCCCGACACAAAAAAGTCCACGAGCGATCCCGATGCCTTGCGCGAAAGATAGAGGCCCAGGCCCAGCGTGAACGCCAGGTAGCCCAAGACAATTAACCAGTCAATCCAAATCATCGAGCAACGCCAGCCAACCACGGAGTCATCATCGCACAAGGCTGCCATAGCCGAAGTCGGAATTCAGAATGCGGAAGTCGGAATCAGAAGAATGATTACACAAGGCTTTCAGCGAATCTCATAGCCTGAATGAGGCTGGGAGTTGCCCGTACCCATGACAACTTGTCGAGGTCTTGAAACCTTGTCCAGGTTCAGAACTAAAGTTTTCTGTTTCGGCAAACCTCACCGCCTGCGGCACCTCTCCTTGGCAAGGAGAGGCTGATGGAGCTTTCCAGTTAAGGTGAGGTTAGGTGAGGTTCGTCGAAGCGACATAAAACTACAGTTCTCGCAGTGAACGGAGTTTAACTCGTAGTCACTCGACAGTTGTAATCTTGACGTCGTATTGCAGGGTAGATTTCACCATGTCTTGCGTTTTAAGCGTGCCCGATACCGGGGCCGCGTTGATGGGATAGAGGGCAGCAGCGAGCGCGACGTGCCGATCCGCCACTGCAAGTCCCAGCGTTGGATCAAAGCCGCGCCAGCCACCACCGGGGATATACACCTCGGGCCAGGCGTGAAGTTCGTGGTTACCCTCTGCCAAGTCCCCCTCCTGGTAGCCACTCACAAAGCGTGCGGCTAGTCCGACCGCTTGACAGGCAAGCATGAAGAGCACGGTGAAATCACGGCAGGATCCGGAGCGCTGGGCTAAGGTCGCGATCGCGAGTTGAGGGGATCCGAAAGGACGATGCAGATATTGCAAGTCCTGGTTAATCTGTCGCGTGAGTTGAGTTAAAAACATCCCCACATGCCCTTCTACTTCCTGCAAAATAGTGTGCGCAAATTCAACGATTTGCGGGGACAGTGCGATCGCCGTTGCAGGGCTTAAATAAGGCGCAAGCTGCCCTGCAAGCGAGCTGGGATAATCGATCGGAGCGTTCATGGCCCAGGGCTCACTGAGGTAATCAAAGGCATTGTGCCGTCCAGTCTCGACAACGCTGGTCGTTTGAATGTGCAACTGGCTCGTCGCCGCGTCAGTAAACCACACACACTGACAGGCATTGCCCTCAAAATCAGTAATTTCAGAGGTTTTCAGAGGGGTTGGGGCGATCGCGCAGTCAAATTGTGTGAGCCATTGAGTGCCATCAGTGCGAGGTCGCAGCCGTAGGATATGACGGCCCAATTCTACAGGCTGACTGTACTGATACGTCGTTTGATGAGTAATTTGATACCGCAAGACGACCTCCGATGGCCAGAATTCAGGTTTCTTATTGGAGTCTCCCAGAAACCAGGTTTCTCCAAGTTAATTAGTTAGCTAGAACACTATTGGTTCGATCCGATCAGAACCTCGGTTTCTTGATCGTTGGTTTGAGAGGGTTCCCTTCAGGAAGCGACAGGCACTGCCATAAAGTCCTCATAGATGCTCTTGCCCACGATGTTGAGCTGGCTTTGGAACTTGTCTAAAAACTGGTGTAGACCAACGCCAAAGACTTCATCCAGCGTCGTATACTCCAACTCCGAGCGCAGCCGACCCAGGTTGCGCTCACTGGTATAAGCCCATTTCCCAATCTGATTGCCGGTAATGCGATAGAGCGATCGCTCGGCATGAACCAGACAAAACTGAATGGAGCGAGGAAACTCGGAATCTAAGATCAAAAATTTCGCCACGCTTTGAGGATTAATACGCTGCTGCCGCTTGCGATACATTTCATAGGCACTGGCAGATTTAAGGAGAGCAATCCACTGCAAACTGTCCAATGGAGTCCCAACATCATGCACGGATGGCAGCAGGATGTAGTACTTGACGTCGAGGATACGAGCCGTTTTGTCCGCACGCTCTAAAAGACGCCCTAAATGGCCAAAGTGCCAGCCCTCGTTGTGAGCCATGGTGGCATCCATCACCCCAGCAAATAAATGACTGGCCATTTTGACTTCCTGATAGAAATTCAGGAGATGGTCCTCATCCGCTTCAACTTGAGCCGCTTCTTGCACCCAAAGGTAAAACGAGTTGATTTGTTCCCACATTTCAGAGGAAATAATTTCGCGGATCGAACGCGAATTTTCACGGGCGGCTCTGACACAGGACAAGATGGAATTGGGATAAGCAGCATCAAAGGTTAAAAACTGGAGAACATTTTTAGCGGTGGCTGTGCCATAGCGTTCCTGAAAGCGTTCGCCATCCCCAGTGGTCACGACGAGAGGCTCCCACTGCTGCGTTGAGCCCTCCAAAGAAGTGTCCAGCAGGAGATGCAAATTCACATCGACAAAGCGAGCCACATTCTCCGCCCGCTCGACGTAGCGGTTCAACCAATAAATAGATTCAGCAACGCGGCTTAACATGCAGCCTCCTTCACCACCCAGGTATCTTTACTACCGCCCCCTTGCGAAGAGTTGACCACCAGGGAGCCGCGCTTGAGGGCCACACGGGTCAACCCACCTGGATTCACAAAAACATCTTTGCCATACAGGATAAAGGGACGCAAATCGACATGACAGCCTTCCAATTGACTATCAATCAAGGTCGGCACCCGCGACAGGCATAAGGTGGGCTGCGCAATATAGTTACGCGGATTGCCTTTGATTTTCTCGGCAAAGGCAGACCGTTCATCAGCAGTGGCCTGTGCCCCCATCAGCATCCCATACCCCCCTGAGGCGTTTGTCGCTTTCACCACCAGCTCGTCTAGATGAGTGAGGACATGCTCCCGTTGTTGCGGATCCTCACACAGATAGGTGGGTACATTAGGCAGCTTCGTCGCTTCGTCTAAGTAATAGCGAATCATAGCAGGCACGTAGGCGTAGATCATTTTGTCGTCAGCCACGCCGGTTCCGGGGGCATTGGCGATCGCTACGCGCCCATTGCGATACACCTCCATCAAGCCGGGGACTCCCAGCATAGAATCAGCCCGAAAAGACAGGGGATCCAGAAAATCATCATCAATCCGACGATAGATGACATCAACCCGACATAATCCCTTTGTGGTACGCATTTGCAAGTAGCCGTCGGCCACGACCAAATCGCGACCTTCCACGAGTTCGACTCCCATCTGCTGCGCCAGAAAAGAATGCTCAAAGTAGGCCGAGTTATAAATACCCGGGGTCAACACGACGACCCGAGGGTCGCTTAAGTTATCGGGAGCCAAACTGAGTAGCGCTTCCAGCAGATGGCTTGCATAATCATCAACCGGTTGAATATCTAGCGCTTCAAAGAAGCCGGGAAAGGCACTTTTCATCACGCGACGACTTTCCAGGACGTAGGAAACCCCAGACGGGCACCGCATGTTGTCCTCAAGGACATACCAGGTGCCATCTTTATCCTTCACCAGGTCAGTGCCCGTGATATGACACCAAACGCCTAAGGGTGGCTGTAGCCCCATGCAGGGCTTTAAAAAGCCTGGAGCCGACTCGACCACTTCCCGAGGGATGACCTTATCTTTAATAATTTTCTGATCGTTGTAGACGTCGTGAATGAAGCAGTTGAGGGCTTCAATACGCTGTTTAAGACCTTGCTCCAAGGCTTGCCATTCTTGATAGGCCACAAACCGAGGAATAACGTCAAAGGGAAAGATGCGCTCAGTGCCTTGATTGTCGCTGTAGACGTTGAAGGTAACGCCTAGTTTAAACAGCATATTCTGAGCTGTCTGCTGTCGACGGGAGAGCTCCTCTAAAGAGAGCGATCGAATTTTCTCCACTAACCCTGCTGCACCCGGTCGAGGCTGCCCCTGAGCAACAAAGAGTTCGTCGTAAAAGTCACCCGGATCGTACGTGTCAATGCACGCCATGTAGAGTGTTCTCCAATCCCATCAAGACACTACATACCTGTTGACGATACCCCTAAACTGTAAAAACTCATACGCTATGACCCAGCTTCCGATCGATATCAAGAAATACAGCAGAATTCGGAATCCTGAAGTCGGAATGCGGAATTGAAAGACTTACTAGATAAGGATTTAGATCGCAAATTTTTCTAGGGCGCGTCATCAATCAAACTCGAAAGCCTTGCGGTATCAGCATTACCGCGCCCGCTTGGTCAAACTAGCTAGGGGCTGAACCGCTTTCAGCATGAGGATTCAGGCTCTCAATGATGACAGCCCCTAGGTGATATCGGTCAGATCAGGCCCATCGGGCGCAGCAGTCAAGTTCCATTCCATGTCAGGCATACTGGTTGCAGCCTGGCGGAGGGCAATCTCCCAATGCTTACGCATTTTGATGAGATAGGGATCGCCTGCGTAGAAACGAGCGCGATGACGAAGTTCAAAGCTGTCGGTTTTGTACATCACCAAATTTATCGGTGGTCCGACCGATAGATTCGAGCGCATGGTGGAATCAATAGAAAGGAGCGCATACTTGGCGATCGCATCCAGTGAAGATTCAAAGGTCAGGGTGCGATCCAGAATGGGCTTCCCGTACTTTGTCTCGCCAATTTGGAGAAACGGCGTTTCGGGGGTGCTTCTGATGCAATTGCCCTGGCTGTAAACCAAATAAAGTTGAGGATCCTCCCCACGAATTTGCCCCCCCAGCAGAAAATTACATTGAAAATCGATATTGTCTTTTTCGAGCCAGGGTCGATCAATTTCTTGTAGTTGCCGGACACAGTCACCGAGGTAGCGGGCCGCATCATATAGGGTTGAAACCGTGTGAAAACTGGTTGGGGCATCTGTCGTAATGTCCCGTTCTAGCTTGTGGATAACTGCCTGGGAGACAGACAGATTGCCCGAAGTACACAGAATCAAGGCGCGATCGCCGGGTATCGAAAAATCAAACAGTTTTCGATAGGAAGATATATAGTCAACCCCGGCATTGGTACGGGAATCAGCGGCTAAGAGCACGCCTTGCCGTACCAGAATTCCCAGACAGTAGGTCATCGATCTTGGAAGGCAAAACAATAGCGGTCAGGATGGCTAGTGGTAAAAGAATCAGGGTGATTTGGGCCATGACCCTCTTCTAAGATTCCTCTAAACAGGAACAAATCAGGGATATTCAAAGCGTTTATTCATACAGTAACGCCAGTCGGCTTGAGTCTTAGCAGGCATCGGAGGCATCCTCCTCACTTGTTGCGATCGCTCCGGTAAACCGTCTTAACTCGTCGCTACCAGAGCCGTACACCCCTTCAATTTGCTGCTCACAACAGGCGATCGCAAACTCATTTAATGCTTCAGGCTGAATGCCAAACATATCGCCGAACGTATCGGCCTGCACGCGGCAAAAGCGAGGGCGATTCTCATAAATGCGACAGCGACGAGCGACCTGGTCATAGTTGACGCACCAGCCATCTTCACCCACAAGGCTGAGATAGTGCGCTAGTTCGGTAGGTGTCAGGTACTGGTCTAACTCTGGACGCTCACTGGGATCTAAGTGACAGCAAGCACCACAGCCTTGAATACATTGCCAATGTGCCATGGAGTAGAGGACTCTCATCTGAAAGTGAATGTGAAGACGCTAATATTGCGCCGTGGGGGAAAATAATTATGAACGCGGACTCATGGTCAGAATATTTTCCCTTAGAATACGCCCTGGTCAGTTTGGGCTCATAGCCTCTCTTGGCTGCTTGCCAGGCATAAACCGAGGTCCTTATGTAGCCGGGATTTGCATGTTCTTTCCAGTTTTAGGATTGCGACCGATACGTTCTTTACGTTCCGCAACATCAAACGTTCCGAACCCTACTAAGGTAATGCTTTTGCCGTTGCTTAGCTCATGAGTCATGACTGACAGAGTCTCATGAACGACCTTGTGGGCGATCGCTTTGGAATCGAAGCAGCGATTGCGAACCTGACACCAGACAAGATCGAGGGATGGAGTGACTTTGGGGCGGCAGCTATGGCCCTGGTGATTGCGATCGCTCGGCGTATTTGGCACGGGCTGATTCAACATCCCTCATCGCTTTTTCGGGTCGTTTGGCAGATGTTTTTGCTGCCGAGTTTGGCCTATCTAATAGTGCGGTTGTTGCCAGTAGTGGTGGTAATGCTGTGAATCAAAAACTGCATGTTCTAGTCACGCGAAGCAAAATGCTGAACTCACTTCATCAAATCTAGGGCGCGTCATCAACTAAACTCGAAAGCCTTGCAGTATCAGCATTGCCGCGCCCGCTTGGTAAAACTAGCTAAGGGCTGAACCGCTTTCAGCATGAGGATTCAGGCTCTAAATGATGACAGCCCTTAGAAAAGGCCTATGCTTTTCAAAGCTTGTGTCCAAAAATTTGTTGGGCAGGGAGCGTTTCATCGCTTAGCCTATTGCTACCCAGCGCACAATAGAGCCTATGCTATCCCCAAACTCAATTTTTATCTCGTATCGGCGGAGCGACAGTAACGAGATAGTCGGGCGTATCTATGATCGCCTACAGGAGCACTTCGGACAGGATATCGTTTTCAAGGATGTGGAATCGATTCCCTATGGCGATGACTTCCGTACTCACTTAGTCAGAACAGTTACTCATTGCCAGGTGTTGGTAGCTGTAATCGGTCCTACTTGGTTAGACACATTGCAAGAGCGGTTAGCTAGGGCCGATCAGCAAGATTGGGTACGTGCTGAAATTGAGACGGCTTTGCAAAGAGAGACCGCTATTCCGGTGATTCCTCTGCTGGTCGGCGGCGCTGATATGCCTAGCGGAAACGATTTACCCAAAGCTTTGCAACCGTTGGCCAATCGTAATGCGACTCAAGCCCGCCCTGATCCTGATTTCCATACGGATTTGGATCGATTGATTCGACGCCTAGAAGAAATAATCGGCACCCCCGAATTAAGTGCAAAAGCTCAAAGTAGCCGTAGTTTAGAGCGACCAGAAACAAATCTACCCACTGTTACGGAACCCATCAAACAAGCTTCCCAGTCTCAGTCGATTGGCAATATCACCATTAGCGGCAACAACAATCCGTTTAACGCAATTCAAGCTGGGGGGGATGTCAACGTCAATCAAAGTCAATCCCAGAACCAAGTGACCAATCCGAGCCTGCAGAAAGCCTTAGAGACAGTCAAAGTGTTGAAGCAGTCGGTGACGGCAACTAATGCAATGGACGATACCGAAAAAGCAATGGTCGCAATCCCGATTCAAAAGCTGGAGGGTGAGTTGCAGAGTTCGCAACCTGACCGGCAAGCGATCGAGAAGGCGATCGCAACTATCAATAAGATGGCAGCGGAGGCGATTGCCATCACAAAGCTCACAGCAAAAATATCAGCCCTGACAGTGAATATTTGAATCGTTCTGCAATTAGCTACCGCTGTTGTTGGGACTGCATAGCTGACGGTCTGCTTCTGATACGTCGAAACCATTCTGTAGATAGTCTTCGAGCCAACTACAAGCCTTTTTCAGGAGAGCATCAGTGTCCATGTCTAAGTCAACAGGTCCCAATATCATCCGGCCTGAGGTATCTGAGGAAACCAGATATTGACCATCCCGACTGAAACGAACGCTATTAGCAGGGCCATTGTGTACCCAGAGCGTTTTAACCAGCTCAAATGCTTCATCTCCCTTTTGCCAAAGCCGAACGGTCCTATCGGAGCTAGCGGTCGCAATAAATAAACCGTTGGGGCTAAACGATGCATCGCGAACCCAGCCCGTGTGCTCGTTTAGTGTTTGCAATTCCCTGCCTTCAAGGTTCCAAAGTTTTACAGTTCTATCCCAACTGGCCGTTATGACGGTCTTGCCATCAGGGCTGAAGCTAACGCTCTCGACGGGATTTTTGTGGCCTTCCAATGTCACTAACTCATTACCATCAGCATCCCAAAGCTTGGCAGTGGTGTCCCAGCTTGCTGTTGCGATTGCTGGCCCACGCCCTGAAGCATCTGGCTTAGGATTAAAGGCAACGCTTTCTAGTACTGCCGTATGTCCTCTCAGCGTTCTCAACTGGTTCCCGTCAATATCCCAAAGCTTTGCAGTTTTGTCCCAGCTCGCTGATGCTAGGGTTTCTCCGTCAGGACTAAATTCGACAATTTCGATGCCGTCAGTATGTCCCTCAAGGGTCTGAAGAAGCTCACCATCGCGCGACCAGAGCCTAATTGTCTGATCCCGCCCCGTAGAAGCGAGCATCGGCTTTTGTGGGTTAAAGCTCACGTCCCATACATCGTCGGTATGGCCCATCAAGACGCTTTGCTCTTCGCCATCAAGGGTCCAAAGCCGGATAGTTCTGTCCCAGCTCGCTGAAGCAATCTCCTGGCCAGTTCGATTGAACTCGGCCTGCTCAACGGATTGCTGATGACCCTGAATGATCAGAATTTCTTCTTCCAGGTTAGCGGTAGCTTGTCGATTAACCGCCCACAATTTGACGGTGGCATCGCGACCTGCGGTAGCTAACGTCGTGCCATCAGGATTGAAGCTGAGGCTCCAAACATCGCCGTTATCATTGTGACCCTCTAACGCTTTAAGCTCTCTGCCAGAGCTACGCTGCCAGAGCTTTACCTGATTAAAGCGTCCCGAGGAAGCCAAATATGCACCGTCTAGGCTATAGGTGACATCCCAAATCGTAGCTGTATGACGACCTCTTAGGGCACCTCGTGATTGACCGTCACTGACAGACCAGATTCTAACGACGCCATCATCACCTGCTGTCGCCACCTCGTCACCCTGTGGACTAAAGGCGACGGTACGCACCTTGCCCTGATGTCCTTCCAGCGTTTGGAGCACTTCACCGTTTAAGCTCCAAAGTTTAATCGTTCCATCGCTGCTCGCCGATGCCAGAGTTTGCCCATTGAGACTAAAACTAACACCATTAACTGCGCCTTGATGGCCTGTCAAGGTTCGCAGCAGCCTTCCCTCGCGGTTCCAAATTTTTACGGTGCCATCTTCACTGGCAGAGGCGAGGATTTGGCCGTTGGGACTGAAGCTAACGCTGTAGACGTCTCCTCTATGGCTTTGCAAGACGCTCGGGTCAGCATTCTCGTCTTGAGGGTTCCACAGTCGCACAGTGCCATCGCGACTGGCAGAAGCGAGGAGTTGTCCATCGGGGCTAAAGCTGACGCTCCAAACTACATCCTCATGTCCCTCAAGGGTATTACCCGCCTCGCCATTGTTTTTCCAAAGCCTAACAGTATTATCCCGACCAGCGGTGGCTAGCAGCTTGCCGTCGGAACTAAAAGTGACAGCCTGTATGCTGCCGTCATGCCCTCGGATACGGTTACGTTCACTTACGCCATAAACGGCTTCCTGAAGCGTCAATCGCACCTGCTCTTTGACGGCTCTACTGTTCGTGTCCCTGAGAGTGCTGCCCGCCTTAATTGCCCACATTAGGGCATCAAGCCTATCGCTATTGGTGTTGTAGAGGGACTGAGCATACTGACTGATAGCCATTGCTTCTTGATCTTCTGCGTTTTGCCTGGCTGTAACTGCTCTTTGCTGCTCACCCTCCAGATCATTTCTAGCTTTTCTGGCTTCGTTCGTGCGGCCAATCGCAACAACGCTAGCCACCACAGCAACGATCGCGATCACGCTGGTAGCCGCCAGTAGCGATCGCAACACCAACAAGCGACGCTGCTCTCGCTGGACTTGACGATCACGCACGGTCAAACTCTGCTCGATGAGTGCCTGCTCCGCTCGGCTCAAATCATGACGCCGCGCCTGTAACATTTCCTCCGCTTCTGATAAAGGGGCTCCTCGCAGGAGAGCTCCCTCGTCTTGCCGGGAACTTTGCCACTGCTGTAGCGACCCCCGGAGTCGGTCTTGCCAGACCCGAAATTCGCGATCGGTTTCCATCCATTGGCGCAGTTGCCCCCAACTGCGAATTAGCGCCTCATGGACAACCTCGACTGTTTCCTGCTTTTGAGTGGGATCTAAGCTGGTGACGACCAGACGAGAATCTGCCAGATGCTTGACTAAGGACCAGTCAACATTTTCTAGCTCTGACCGTGTGGCCCGACGGCGCGTATCTTCGGTACCCTGGCCAGGCTGCACGAGTTGGATGAAAATACGCCGAACCTGCTGCTGCTCTTCGGGGCTAAGGTTTTGGTACTTAGTATCAGCGTGACGGGCGAGTGCTCCCTGAACCTCACCGATCGCGCTGTAAGCCTGGTGGGTTAGTTGCTGTTTATCCCGCCGTTGCCACAGTTCGGTAAGGGCAAATTCCAGTAGAGGTAAATTTCCCGGTTCGCTTTTTACATCCTGAAGGATACGATTGACCAACCCGTCCTCAAATTCGACACCCAGCTTCAGCGCCGGCTGCTCGATCACCTGGGTTAGTTCTTCCGGGTTCATAGCCCCGAGCTTGATATCACCGTTCTGTAATACATCGGCAAACGGACGGTAAGCCAAAGCATTACCCAAAAAGTCAGCTCGCATAGTGGCTACCAGCACCAGCGGCGGACTGCTGCTATGTCCCACTGTTGCTGATAGACTCGTCAGCAGACAATCGAGAAAGCGATTACGGATTACATCATCTGTACCGAGTGTGTAGAGCTCTTCAAACTGGTCGGCAATCAGCAGGATGCGATCCTGTGGATAACGACTCTGGATGGTAGCGATCACATCGGTCAGTGGCATCGCGCCAGTTTTCAGATGATTCGCCAACTGTCGCGCCTGCATGATTTGGTTGGTCGTGTCTAGTTCCGGATCTAGCAGCGGAACTAAAGCCGTAGCCAGAGCATGAAACGGCTCGGCCCCTGGACGAAAATGAGTAAATTGCCAGTGTCCCCTCCGCTGAAGTTGCGGTACGAGTCCAGCCAATACAACGGAAGATTTTCCGCTACCTGATGCTCCCAAAATAGGAATAAACGACCGCTGTTCTACCGCCGTCGTCAAGACGGACACAAACACCTCACGTCCAAAGAAAAACTCAGCATCGTCGGGGCCAAAGTGGAACAGGCCGCGATAGGGGCAGGGCAAATCGTCTGATGCCTTATCTGACTCAGCCGGAAGCTCTGTAACTGTTTCCCGATAGTAGTAGTTGATGATGGTGTGATGTCGCGACTGATCAACGGTAGTTTGGCCTGTCGCCGTGACGAAAGCAGTCGCATTTTCATCGCCAGCGATACTGATATCACCAGCACTTTGGCTCTGGGTTGTGAAGTTGTCTTGTTCCATTGTGGGTAGATGCGAGGATCACACAGTGAGGGCAGATTCAGCACTCTACCGACTAACGCAATTCGGTAGGCATTATGCAACACGGTAACTCGACAAAACTAGAACTGACGCAATATCCTGAGTCGTGTACGTCAACCTTGCCAAGCGATGCTTCAGTAAAGCAAGCCCTTGGCTAAATCCAGCACTTATTCAGACAGTAACCGACAAAACAAATACTTCAGCAGCGATCGCGTTATTGCGTCGTCATCTTGAATTCAGCAACAAAAAGGGTGACCAGCGAATCAGCGTCACAGTTGGTAGATTCGTCCGAATGCTCTATGAGGCACTTCTGAACGAATTTTACGTGTAGACCTGCGGTTCTCATTTAAGCAAGGTAAGCGATACCAACAAAGCGCTCAACCTCATGAGCCAATCGCTACCAACAAAGCGCTCAACCTCATGAGCCAATCGCTTTGTTCTTTGGGCCACAGGAACCCTCTGAATTAAGCCTATCCATGGATTGGGCCGCATAAATAAATCCAGCCAAGCCCAAGAATGGGGACAAAGGTAAATTAGATTCAGAGAACTTTCGCATAAGATTTTGTAACGTTAATTAAATTTGCGCTACCAACACCAGATAAAATAGCCCACATACGTACGCCTTGCGTCAGGGCCAAACTTGTCCGTCTGGGAGGATCCATGGAGTTTGTAACTAGTTTTTTCGGTGGAATTAATTTTGAACTGATTGCCCAACTTACTATGCTAGCGATGATTGTCATTTCTGGCCCTGTCATCGTTTTCTTGCTGGCAGCTCGAGGGGGCGATCTATAGGATCCAATTATTCTGTTGGAACAGTTTCACTTCGGTGTTCCAACTCAAATTCTGTACTGGCGCGAGTGCTGCCCATCAGCCTCGCGCTTTTTAAATAAACGCTTGAGTCATTGAGGCGACGACACTAAGGCGTGATGGCGGTTCATGGTTCACCCTCTTAGCTTCACGGAACGAGCAACAGTCGTAGACGCTAGGACTGATCCCGATCGCGCACAACCATTTCAGCAATGCTCAAATCTTCGGGGGTGGTGACCTTGAGATTGGTTTCTTCACCCCTCACAATCTTGACCGGCAACCCAACCTTTTCAAATAGTGCGGCATCGTCTGTAACAGCCCAGCCCTGAGCTTTCCCTTCATCATGAGCGGCTTTGAGCTTGGCGACATGGAAACCCTGCGGCGTCTGAGCTGCCCATAAGGTATTGCGATCCGGGGTCGCTTGAATGATGTTGTCTGCACCCACCACTTTGATCGTGTCCTTGACCGGCACAGCGGCAATGAGCCCTGGGCAGGTTAGTAAGGCTTCGGCACAGCGATTGAAGAGTTCCGGCGTTGCTAGGCAGCGTGCCCCGTCATGAATGAGAACCTGTTCTGCCTCCGGCGGTAATGCCTGTAGTCCGTTGTAAACCGACCCTTGCCGCGTATCCCCTCCGGGCACCAAAACCGTTGGCGTAGCTAGATTCAGACCTTGCAAAATGGTTTCGATAGCAGGCTTATCCACCGATTGGCAAATAATGCCAATCCAGGTGATGCGATCGCTGTTAGCGGCTGCCAATAGCGTCCAAGCAAGAATGGGCTTACCAAAGAGGGCTAATAGCAGCTTGTTGCGATCGCTTCCCATGCGTCGTCCTACCCCTGCCGCAGGAATTAAGAGATGCACAGCCCAGTTGCCTCCTCGTCATAATCACTCTCACCCTACCCTGAATAAGTTCGCTCACAACGCATCGGTACATGGATATAGAGATTACTCAGGTCATAATCAATTGTTCCAGGGGGGCAGCATCAAAAGCGTGCCCGCAGTGGGCATAGGCTGGGTCTCAATACCGTGGTGAGATAAAAAGATTTGCTAGGAAATGCTGTTTTGTTGGCAACAACGCTTTGTAACGGGCCGCAGTCCACTAGAATGTGGGACGGAAAAGCAGAACGGATGGCTATGCGTGTACTGGCTCTTGTTCCGGGTGGAACTAGCGAACAGCTTCTCTTTTTGCCAACGCTTGAACATCTCAAGCAGGCTCTCCCGCAAGCAGAAATCTCCGTCGTGGTAGCGCCTGCCGCAGCGGCTGCTTATCGGGTCTCTAAAGTCGTGCAGACGACGATTCCCTACAATTTCGGCTTCAATAACAGCCCGGCTGATTGGGCTAACTTACTCGGCGTGGTGCGCGATCGTGAATTTGAAGTCGCTATCACCACAACCCAAAATTGGCCCATTCGCCTATTGCTATGGCTGAGTGGTGTGCCTACCCGCATTGGCTATGCGAGTGGTAGCAAGAACAGCCTCTACCTGACGGCGACCGTACCGCCCAAGACCGAACAGTACTTGGCCTTTCAATATCATGACTTGCTGGCCCCCCTCGCGATTGAGGGAGCCTGTCCCGCCCCCTCAATTAACGTCCCTCAGGGCGATATTGGTTGGGTGGATAATCAAGTGCAACAGCTTGACCTAGGCGAGCAAGGTTACGTATTGCTGTATCCCGGTGCAGCCGAAGGCGGCTCCGATGATCAATATTCGTTAGACGGCTGGCGCGCGATTATTCAGGATTTTCAAAGACGTCAGCCAGGCCTACCGCTAGTATTGCTGCAGCAAACAGAAACCGCCGCAGCTGTCAAAGAACTCACTCAAACCATTGCGGGCCTTTATACGATTCGCCCGGAAAACCTCGGGCAAATTGCAGCTTTGGTTGCTGGTGCCAACTTGGTACTGGCAACCGATAGCTATGTGTCGCAGCTAGGTGTGGCCTTAGGCGTCTTTACCCTGGCCTTGTTTGGTCACTACACACCAGAGCGTCGCCTGCCACCGATCGCCGGATCAGAGCAACGTTTTCTAGGCATTAAATCCACAACTGACAAAGTTGCCGACATCCCGGCAGACACCATACTCAAGAAGGTCTGGAACGAAGAATAAGTTCATTGGATGCGATGGCTGTTTGAATCGGGTTGGGTTTAGGCAGCCTACTTCCAGGGTAATTCTGGTTCATCAGCTGACCGTTCTAAGCCATAACCCTATAGAGCCGCCTTAAGCATTCGATCCGGTAGTTACGCCTTGAGACAAAGACTGAAGATTTCAAATCGGATATGGTTTAATCGATGCAGGCGTTGACGCGTTTGAGGAGACAAAAACGTGGACAAAATCAAAGCACAGTCCAGTAAAGTCGGTGAGCTTATTTTCGCTGCTGAAACTGGGGCAGCTTATCAAAAAGTCCTGCTGCTAACCTGGGATATCTTGCGAGAGACAGGCGTTCTGCTCTGGCTAATTATTTGTCTCGTTTTTGTGGGCGCAGAATGGTTTTGGCAAACCAGTATCCAGCTGGGGGGGCAAGCTCGCAACTGGTATGAAGGCTTAAAAGAGCCCACTAATGAAGAACCCAAATCGGCAGGGGAAATTGGTCAGTCTATTGCGGATACTTTAGGGTCTGGCGCAGCAAATTTGCTGTATCAGGCAAAGCAACAGTTAGGCATGGATGCAACCCCTCCTGCACCTAAGCCTGAAGCACCCACCCCGCCCCCTAAAGCTACGACACCACAGCCAACCCCTGTGAGCGCTCCGCCCAAAACTCCACCTGCAACACCAAGTGCGCCAACCACAACCATTATCGAGCCGCCAAGCACGCCTGCAGCAGAGTCCGATTCTGAAGAGTGACCCGCTTTCAATTCACTAGCGAAATTTAAACGGAAACACATCACTTCTGTCTGGGGGGAGCCATTATTAAGCTCCCCCTTTGAGTATGCTGTCTTTGGGTCAAGATCCGATGATGGCGATTGCAAGTCGTACTCATAACGAGTATGATTTAGAAAGTAAGGAAAGGCACCCGTTGGTGTCTCCATGACATGGCTTGATCTAACAGTGTTAACGGAGGGTATAACCCATGGTTGCAACCCAAGCTAAAACAAATGTCCGGTTTTATCCCACTCGCATTGACCTCGCCACAAATGTGCGAGAAACAGTTGTCGCAACGCTGAGCCAAACCCTAGCAGCGAGTGTTGACCTCAAAACTCAAACTAAGCAGGCCCATTGGAACGTCAAAGGCAAAGACTTTTATCAGCTGCACGAGCTATTTGACGAAATGGCTGGCGAGATTGAAGAGTACGTCGATATGGTGGCTGAGCGCATTACAGCCTTAGGCGCAACTGCACTGGGGACAGCCCGTGTGGCAGCTGACGCCTCAATTTTGCCGGAGTATCCGCTGGATGCGGTTGACGGTGAAGATCACGTAGCTGCCCTAGCCGATCGCTATGCTGCCTACGGGAAGCACCTTCGTGAGGCGATTGATCAGACGGATGAACTGGGTGATGCGGATACCGCTGACCTCTACACCGAGATTTCTCGCACCATTGACAAGCGTCTCTGGTTCCTGGAAGCTCACCTAATCAGCAAAGAAGACCTGGCGTAAGGTCGCTTGATTGGGGCGATCGCCATCGCAGTTGATCAAAAACTACGCTCAGTAGAATAGACGCTACAGCCCGTACCTGTCATACCTTTTTGGGGCGATGGGTACGGGCATTTAGTTTAAGCCATCTTGATGTCGCCCTTTTCAGCTTTGCAGGCGATCACGACAAACTAGCAGCCAACCATCATAACTACGATTAATTGACAGTGATTAATTGACAGTACCCTGAAGTTACAAGCGTTCATCTCAGGTTGCTGCACTATGAAAACCTTTAGCTCGATAAGTTCAGCACTGCTACTACTATTGTCTGTCAGATCACCTGTCTATGCTGAATTGCTGTTTGACCGAGGGCTACCGAGTGAGTTACTGAACAACGTGTCCGGACAAGAGCGCAGCAATATTAGATGGACAGCAGGGTTTGATAATCAAACGTTCTATGGTGATGATTTTGTCATTGGTCAAGCTGGACAGCACTACGTTATCGACCATATTCGAACTTGGACAGTAGCAGGCCACCGCAATGACTGGCTTGCTACACCGGAGGAGCTAGGCGACTGGTTCAGTACTGTGAGCCTACTGGGTGGGCTGCCTTCTGACCCCTATTTACCTGTACTAGCCACTGGCGACTTAGCCGTTGATTCCAGTGAAATCAACGCCCCGAACATCGTCATTCGTCAGGTGACTTACCCTGATGAAGGCGGCTCTCTCTACGACAACTTCGGCAGGATTCTCCCGATCTGGCAAATTGACTTCTACAACTTGAACTGGGTCGTAGAAGGAGGCACACGATACAACTTTTCAGTTCAGGGAATAGGGCGTCAACTTGAGGATTCGGAACGCTTCCATGGTTGGTATAACCATGCCAGCAGTGCCCGATTCGAGACTGTACCGCAGCAGGGTGCTGACAATCTGATGCTCATTTTTAGCAACAACGGCGAGTTTGTTCGTGTTGCCGAAGCAGAGGAGCATTGGGACAGTCCATCGGATATCAATATTCAAATCTTTGGCCGGCCCATTGAAACAGGTGCCGTCACAGCACTCGATAGACCTACCAGTCAAGCGGCAAGGTCGCTACCAGATATTGTTCAGGCACTTCATAAAGCAGAATTGCTCACGGGAAGAACCTATCGACGCTCCTTGATCGAGGTTGAGCAAGGCGTTTTCGATCAGCGATCGCGCCTGTTGTACCGTATTGCATATGGAATGTACGAGGATTCTTTAAGTGAGCGCAGCGTACCGCACGGGGCTATGCTATTCACTGGCTTTGCTGAACTACCCAACGAAGAAGAGTTGGCTGCAATGCAAGCTTTGCTCGATCAGCTCAATGCAACTGGGATATTGAGTGAACGTGTTTATCAGCAACTTCAGATGGATATTCCTGAGGTGCCTGTCAGGCTACCGTTTAGTTTGTACCAACGGGCCACTGACTTAATGGGGCTCTACGAAGCTTTGGAGCCTCATAGGGTAGCTCCACATCTAGACGAGCTTCATGAGGTAGGGCTGATGTCTGATCGCGATCGCGACAATCTGCTAAACGCACTTGAAACCGAGAGTTTACGCGACCCGATTGAATTTCTGAAATATATTGATCAGGCTATCTTTTTCGATTTACGCAACTATTCTGACGTTCCAGAGGAGTACTTTCCAGAAATACATCAGTCGATCGCTAATATGCTGATTGAAACCAACATTGTCAGTGACATTTTCAGTGAGTTTGAAGTAACGCTTCGACCCAATCAGGAATCGAGCCGTTTTCTCTATTATGATGCTATCAATTCCGTTCAGGCTGCTGATCGCTATTACAGGTATCCTAGCTTTTACTCACCACCGACATCTGAATTTGATTTTTTAGGTAAACTAGACTCTACCGAATTTGTTCATCTTTTCAATAAAATTCTGCGGGATAAAGGCTCATCTCACCGTCTTTATACAGTAAAATCGACTTCCCATAGTTTTAGACCAAGTTTTGGCAAGTCTGCACCTCAATATGCTCAATTTGGCATCATCGCTTTAACAGAAGAACAGGCCGATGTTTACTTGGAATATTCCTATAAACCACACGATCCTTTACCAGAATTGACCAGCGATCGCATTGATGAAATTCTGACTTTGTTTGAGCAAATCGGATTATTGGATCATCTTAGCGAAGCTCAAATTGTCGCAGGGCATGATCGCATTGAAGAAAGCTATATTACGCAATCTTACAGACTGTTTGATGCATTTGACCGTGTGTTTCTGGACTTTGTATGGGATGTTGGGACAGCTCTAAACCCATACCAAGCTGTTGTGGGTGGGTTTGCTGACATTTCACAGGGATACTTCACACCGACAGAGGTGACCGGCGAATTTGATGAAGTGCTGCAGGCCAATATCCTCTCATTTACATTAAATGGAACAGACTATACTGCCCCCGTAGAACTTTGGGGTGACTGGTTAGAACCTCAGGTTTTAGAACTCATGCAATCAGCCGCTGATCAGGAAGTTCCCCATGGCCAATTCCATACTGTCTATGACGACTCTTTTTTGGTTGGTTCTGTCTTTTTAACTGATGCCCAATTGCAAACCTTGAAGGCTGAGAATATTTTTCAGTTTGAGCCTGTGGACTGATGTGCATCGGTCGTTTACTGACACAAATGCTCGGTCATGAACTCAAGGAATAAACGCACTTTAGTAGATAAGTGACGATTGACGGGATACAGTACGCAGACCGAAATGGTGGGAGCCGCGTAGGTCGGTAGGATGTGCTGTAAGCGACCTGCCTGCAAGTCTTCATCCACGATAAATCGTGGCAGCAGGGTAATCCCCAAACCTTGAACCGCAGCCTCCCGTAAAACATCACCGTTATTCGCGCATAGCGGGCCATGAACCGTCACCTGATGCTCCTCCTCTGGCCCAACCAGCGTCCACTGATTATCGGTCGCTAAGTGCCCATAAGCGAGACAGGCATGCTGCGCCAGCTCTGAGGGCACCGTCGGCATGCCCCGTTTAGCTAAATAAGTAGGAGCCGCACAGAGAATGACCGGAGCTGGCAAAAGCTCGTGAACAATCAAACTCGCGGCCTGGGTCGGTTGAGCAATGCGGATGGTGACATCAAAGCCTTCATCAATGGGGTCAATGAAGCGATCGCTCAAGCTCAATTCAGTATGGACATCCGGATACTGTTGCAAAAAGCGGGCCAGGACTGGAGCTAAATAATGAATCCCGAAGGTCATGGGTGCATTAATCCGCAACTGTCCTTTCGGTTCTGTTTGCAGTTGCGAAACCGCCAATTCTGCTTCCTCTAGATCCGCCAGGATAGCCACGCTGCGCTCATAGAAAGCCAGACCCGCTGGCGTCGATGTGACTTTACGAGTCGTGCGCTGGAGCAATTGCACCTGAAGGTCGTTCTCTAAGTTCATCACTAGCTTATTCACGGCTGAGCGCGACACCCCCATCGTTCGGGCGGCAGCGGCAAAGCCCCCCGCTTCGACAACCTGCACAAAGGCGCGTATAGATTCAAACTTATCCAATTTTGTCGCTTTTTTAGAAACAATCTGTCAATAAAATATCATATTGTCTTTTTTAGCGATTCAATCCATAATAAAGTCATCGAGCGAAACGCTCCTCAAACAAGATGAAAGGAGGTGTTCCATGATTACAATTCGACCCAGTGGCGATCGCGGTACGGCGAACTTTGGATGGTTGGATAGTCGCCACACCTTCTCCTTTGGTAACTACTACGATCCGCGTCATATGGGCTTTGGTTCCCTGCGGGTCATTAACGAAGACAAAGTTATTTCCAGCAAAGGCTTTGGGACTCACGGCCACCGCGATATGGAGATCATTTCCTACGTGCTAGACGGTGCCTTGGCCCACAAAGACAACATCGGGAATGGTTCCACCATTAAGCCGGGCGATGTCCAGCGCATGTCCGCTGGTACAGGGATTCTGCACAGTGAGTTCAACAGTTCCGCTACCGATCCGGTGCATTTCCTGCAAATTTGGGTGCTGCCCGAACAAAACGGCATTGAGCCCAGCTACGAGCAAACCTACTTTGCTCCAGAAACCAAGCAAGGACAGCTTCGCCTTGTGGGTTCGCGAGATGGTCGGGATGGTTCCGTGACGATTCACCAAGATCTGGATCTTTATGCCACTAAGCTAGCAACTGATGAAACGGTGAGCCATGAACTCGCCTCGGAGCGACTGGTGTGGATTCATGTTGCACGGGGTGCGATCACCCTCAATGGTCAATCCTTGACAGCAGGTGATGGAGCCGCGATCGCGGATGAAAGCACCCTTACCCTCACCGGAATCGCGGCGGATTCTGAGGTTCTGCTGTTTAACATGGCAGCTTAAACCAACAGTCTTTGGGGGTATGCTTTCATGCTCCCATTGGTTCGACAACACTCTGAGTCAGTCCATCCGATTCAGTTTCAGAGAACAATCATGAGGCGAAAAGGCCGTTTTTCCCTCATTGATCAAGTTCCTCTGATTGATCAAGCGAACGTACCACGCATCTATCGTTCCATAGATGCGTGGCCCTACATTCCATGTGAAAACAGGTGGGGATTATCTATCCCGGCCACTATCTGAGAGGAGAAAATAATGAGCGAACCTACCATTGCCGACAAGAAACCGAAGGTTATGGAGTTAGAACCTGGCGATTATTGGTATTGCACCTGCGGTAACTCTAGTAATCAGCCCTTTTGTAACGGTGCCCATCAGGGTACGGATTTCAAGCCTTTAAAGTTCACCATTGAAGAAAAAAAGCAAGTCGCACTATGTCAGTGCAAGCACACGGGTAATGCACCCTTCTGCGATGGCAGCCACGCCCAGCTCTAGCCTCATTATTAGCGTCATGGGCTAGCAACTAACTCCTGTCTAGCGTCACAAGATTCCCCTGATTTCCAGAAAAACTGGAAATCAGGGGAATCTTTATGATGCGCGTTGCGGGCACGTCTGGCACTCAGAGACACAGTCAGAACATCGGGGACACCCGGCATGATTGGACTTGTTCAACTTCGTCATCGAGATTTGCCAGTTATTAATCTTCTCCCGGTCATCCAGGCACATCACCAGGCTTTAGGATCTTGAGAAGATCTTGCGAGGGGCGTGGGGAAGTTGAGTTCCCCACATCGGGGGTTTGGGGGCATGCCCCCAAGGGCTCGCCGATCCATCCCTTACTGTCAATAACGCTTCTTTTGCAATACCTTCGCCACATCCAGATTTCCAGTGCTTGCTCCAGGGAAACTCAAGTTTTCACATCAGATGTGTTTTAGCTACAGAATCGCACCCTCTGAACACCAAAGCCTCCATAACAGGCTAGAACAGGAATAATAGTGTCGTTATCTAGGTAAAAGAATCCTCAGCGAGGCGAACTCCTTATGTTTCAGAAATACCATCTGCTGTTAGCAGGCATTTTATTTTGCGTGGCAGCCTGTAGTGCAGGCAATTCGAACGTTGCCGAAACGGCAACGACCGAGGATGCTACCGTCACTTCCTCCGCAGCAACAACTTCAGAAGAGTCATCTTCGGTAGAAACTACTCCTGAAGACATCGATTCAACCGCAGCATCCCCTTCGGCAACCGTAGAAGCTGCCCCCAACAGCTCACTGGCACCGCAAGCAGAAATGATGGTGGTGCCAGGGGAGCGGGTCGGCCCGGTTACCCGCGATACAAGCCGCGCCGCTTTAGCTGCAATGTTTGGTGAGAGTGCTTTACAGGATACAGAAATCCCAGTAGGCGAAGGGTTTACTGAATCCGGCACCACTGTTAACGACGGCACTGACCAAGCTTTTTCGGTCATTTGGGTGGATGACAGCCAGTCACGTCCCGCGACCGTCAAAGATTTTGGCGCGGCTTGGCAAACACCGGAAGGTATTCGTGTCGGGATGCCCTACAGCGAATTGCAACCCGCCCTCGGCACGTTCACCCTCTATGGTTTTGGGTGGGATTATGGCGGCACGGTGGTTTTGGAAGGCTCCAACCTCGCTGACTATTACGGTGAGCTGATTTTACGCCTGCAGCCCGATGAAGTTGCTGTGCAAGAGCAGGGGGCAGCCTTTCAGTCAGTCCAAGGCGATGCTCTCTTTGCCTCGAACGACCCCAACCTGACGCTTCTTGACCTCACGGTCGATGAGATGATTGTGTACCTGAATCCCCCACTCCAGTAATCACATCACTATTGCCGCTATTCAAACCGTTGCATCGGTAAATTACTCATCCACTCATCCACCTTCACCCCCAACCCTCTTACCACTGCCCCCGCCCCCTATGCCTCAGGTTTCGCTGACCGATTTCATTGCCGCCATTCAAGCAGGAGAAGCCCTCGCCAGTTTTCCGACCGATACTGTGCCTGCCTTAGCGGCGCGGCCCGATCAAAGCGATCGCATCTATGCTGCTAAAGAGCGCCCAGCCGACAAGCCCCTGATTCTGATGGGCGCATCCTGGTCAGACCTGCTCCCTTACATTCAAGGCACTGACGCTGAAATCAATCATTGGCAGCAGGTGGCTGAACAATACTGGCCGGGGGCATTAACGCTGGTTCTGCCGAGCAGCGATCGCGTTCCCCCAGCCATGAATCCCCTCCAGACCGGAACACTGGGCATCCGTGTTCCGCATCATCCCCTCGCCTGCTACCTGTTGAGCCATACGGGGCCATTGGCCACCACTAGCGTGAATCGTTCGGGGCAACCACCCCTGATGGACATGGCGGCGATCGCCACACAATTCCCCCAAGTCTTAACACTGTCCCCAACCGCGATCGCCAACCTCAAGATACAGATTCCCGATGCTGACTTACCCCCTTCGGGCGTGCCCTCAACGGTGATTACCTGGGCACAAGGCCAGTGGACTGTTTTACGTCAGGGTGCCGTTGCGATCGACGCCATCCTTCATCATCCTTAGTGCTGTCAGCATAATTTGAAGAACCATCCCTAAAAGACTCCCCTAACAGTAGTATTCTAGTATTGTCTAACTTAGCCAAAAGACATAATTTATAACGAACGCATGTTATAAATTAGTCATGCCTAAAATCGTCGATCACGATCATTACCGCAAGGAGTTGCTCAATCAGTGCTCCAAGCTGTTCGCTGAGCAAGGCTATGGTTCCATTACCATGCGCCAAATTGCTCAGGGACTTGGGGTTTCTACTGGTACGCTGTATCACTACTTTCCAAGTAAGGAAGGGATTTTCATTCAGTTGATCCAGGAGACATGCGAACGGGACGTTGCCAACTTTTTTGCGCAAGCCCCATCAGCAGCAACGCTGCAGGAACGACTCACTACGCTGATGACCTTTTTTCTGAAAGGCTATAAGTCCTATCAGCAAAAGATGCTTCTTTGGGTCGATTTCTACCAGCATGGTCAGCGTAATGCCGCTGAGAATCCCTCCTATTTAGGACAGTTCTGGCGGAAAACTCGTGATCAGCTGATGACCTACTTGGAGTTACCGGCTGAGCGGGTGGATTTTATTTTGGTATTCATGGATGGATTGCTGGTGCAGTGCATCTACGATCACGGTCATGATGAAGCGGCCTGGCTGGCCGAGCAAAGTGAGCTCTTGATCCGGTTATTGACTGCTAAATAGCCGTTGCTTTGGTAGCTGAAACCATAACGAACGTTCGATTTCAAACCTACGGAGAGATTTTATGCTGTTAGCGGAGATTGCCCCTGACCTCTGGACTGTCACCCAGCCCCTGCGCTTTCTAGGGCTCGAAGTGGGCAGTCGCATGACGATTGTGCGTTTGCCTAGCGGTGATCTGGTATTAATTTCTCCCATTCGGATGCAGCCCCACGATCGCCCTGCCATTGATCGCTTAGGAACAGTCCGGCATATCATTGCCCCTAATCTGTTTCACCATCTCGCGATCTCATCCACCCAGGCTCTCTATCCCGATGCCCAGATTTGGGGCGTGACGGGACTCCCCGCAAAACGACCCGACTTAAACTTTGATGATTTGTTGACTGGGGTAGGAAGCTTTGAAGGCGTGCTCGACTATTTTCCGTTTCAAGGGTTTGAGGTTCTGATGCCCCAGGGCAGTACTTCTATTAATGAAACGGTGTTTTGCCACCAGCCTAGCGGAACGCTCATTCTGACGGATGTAGCCTTCAACTTTGATGAAACCAATCGGTTGGAAACCCGTTTGGCGGCGCAGCTTTTAGGATCCTATAAAACACTGCGCCCTTCTCGTTTAGAAAAGTGGGGCACCCGTGACAAGGCAGCTGTCGCGGCATCGGTCGAACAGGTATTAGCCTGGGACTTTGATCGGGTTATTCCAGGACATGGCTCGGTGATGGAATCGAATGGGAAGGAAAGTTTTCGGGCTGGCTATGAGTGGTTCTTGGGGCGATCGCTCGTCTCGGCAGCTTGTCACATGGGTCGATAAACCAACGATTGGATAGATGAAGATCTCACTGTCTGACTGGTACATCACTCTTTTCTGACTGCATCACAATGAACATGCAATCTGCCCACACAGCGGCCATTCCCATGCTGAATCCTGATCACACTCAGGGGACTGTTCAGGTTGGATGGGACTGTGTGGGAGAAACCTACACAGTTCAAGTTATTTGTGGCGATCGCACCTGGCAGGCTTCAGGCTATGACTATTTTGAAGCCCTGAGGAATGTCCGTCATCAGTTTGAACCAGAAGGATATCGACTCCTCTGCTACGGAGCCAGCTTGGACGTGTGGCCATCCGGCATGTGTCGCGATATGGGTGAAGGGCTGAAGGCTTACAAGCTCCCGCAAGACGACGCATCTAAACCGCAACTCTTTGGCATTTTTGAAACGGGGCTAGACGTAGTTGCAGCTACCTATCAAGCGCAACGAGCATTTAGCCGACGGTGGCACGCAGCAAGGCGAGGGAAGGAGTAGGAAGGTGCTTGCCAGCATCGCTGCTTATGGTGATAATCCTTTCCCTTTCTAGCGAACCTGCCCTGAGCATTTGCTGGAGTTGCTACGGTTTACAGAAGCAAACGTGTGAGTGAGGAGTTATGAAAAGGCGCAAGACCGTTTATCTATGGATACTCTCTATGGTGGTGCTTGCTCAGATCCAGCTAGCAAGCATCAACAATCAAGCCGCTATTGCCCAAGTACCGCAAGATTCACCGACATACGAGACCTTCACAGAATGGTGTGAGAACAAAGCAAGCCTTGAGCCAGCAGCTCAGCATACAGTAGCGGTGCTGTTGCAAACAACCGGGACTGAGGACTGTGCTCAGGCTCAAGTAAGCTTGACTCGTCGCCCCATCCTTATCCTTAGCAGATACAATCTGACGGATGTATCTCCCCTAGCGAATTTAACTAATCTGACATCGTTGATATTAAATAGCAACAATCTGACAGATGTGTCGCCCTTGGTGAGTTTGACCAAGCTGACATCGCTCGACCTTGACGATAACAAGCTAGATACCTTGAGTGAGATTGCTAGTTTAAGCAACCTTGAATCGCTGAACGCTGAAGATAATAAACTTACCGATGTTACTGCCTTAGCTGACTTGCAGAAGCTAGAGAAACTCAATCTTTCTGGTAACCAACTTACTCAAGTAGACAGCATCAGTGGCTTACCTAAGTTGAAATCTCTTAATTTATCCAGTAATGCCTTAACTGACGTTTCTGATTTGAGAGATTTGCCTAGTCTTGAATCGATTAATCTCTCAAACAACAAACTCACTCAAATAAGCGGCATTAGTGGCTTACCGAAGTTGGAATCTCTTGATTTATCCAATAATGCCTTAACTGGCGCTTCTGATTTGAGAGATTGGTCTAGTCTTGAATCGATTAATCTCTCAAACAACAAACTCACTCAAATAAGCGGCATTAGTGGCTTACCTAAGTTGGAATCTTTTAATTTATCCAGTAATGCCTTAACTGACGTTTCTGATTTGAGAGATTTGCCTAGTCTTGAATCGATTAATCTCTCAAGCAACAAACTTACTCAAGTAAGCGGCATCAGTGGCTTACCTAAGTTAAAATCTCTTAATTTATCCAGTAATGTCTTAGCTGACGTTTCTGATTTAAGAGATTTGTCTAGTCTTGAATCGATTAATCTCTCAAACAACAACCTCACTCAAGTAAGCGGCATCAGTGGCTTACCTAAGTTGAAATCTCTTAATTTATCCAGCAATGCCTTAACTGACGTTTGTTATTTGAGAGATTTGCCTAGTCTTGAATCGATTAATCTCTCAAATAACAAACTTATTCAAGTAGACGGCTTCAGTGGCTTGCCTAGGCTGAAATATCTTTCCTTGTCGGATAATATCCTGAATGATATATCCGGACTCAGCGATTTGCCTAATCTCAAACAGCTTAGTCTTTCAGGTAACAACCTCACTCAAGTGAGCAGTATCAGTAGCTTGCCTAGTCTTGAAAACCTTAATCTTTCAGAGAACCAGCTTACTCAAGTAAGTGGCATCAGCAACTTACCAAATCTAAAGCAACTCCGTATCTTCAAAAATCCGCTTATTGACGTATCCGCATTCAGCAATTTGCCAAATCTAGAATGGCTTTACCTTGACCATAATAAGTTGATTAACGTCGTTGGTATCAGCAACTTACCAAGTCTAAAGTGGCTTCATATTTCTCATAATCCACTGGTTGATGTATCCGCACTCAGCAATTTACCAAACCTGGAATGGATTGATCTTGCGAATAATGAGTTGACCAACGTTGTTGGTATCAATAGCTTGCCTAAGCTGAACCGTTTGAATCTCTCTAATAATACTATTAGTGATGTCTCTGGGCTCAGAGACTTACCCAGTCTGGAGCGCCTTTACCTTGACGACAATTTGCTTACTCAAGTGTCTGGCATTGGGAGTTTGCCTAATTTGACATGGCTTCAGCTACCTCATAATCAGCTCACTGATATTTCTGGCTTAACTGCTTTAGCCAGCCTGGAGTATATAGAATTGGAAAATAATCCTCTTCAGAACATAGCCCCCTTAGCGCGTTTGCCGCAGTTGTACTTTGTCAACCTTAGCTATAACCAAGTTGCCGACATCACACCTTTGGCTGATGCACCCATGCTCAGATGGTTGGGCATGCATCATAACCAGTTAACTAATATTGCATCACTAAGTGATTTTTCTGGCCTCAGAGGTCTTTATCTTGACCATAATGAAATCACTGATATTTCATCATTAGCTAGCTTGAGCAATCTAAAGGTACTCACACTCAGTCATAATCAGCTCACCGACGTACGCTCATTGGCTAATTTAGGAGATAGTCTACATAGGCTTTTCTTAAGTAGTAATCAGCTAACAGATGTTAGTGCCTTAGCCAACTTGACAAACCTGCGAGCATTAGGTCTAGGGAATAATCAGCTCACTGACATCACAGCACTCGAAAATTTGAATCGGCTAAAAGTCTTGTTTCTAGACAGCAATCAGATTGTCGATATAACCCCTTTATCTGATGCCAAAAACTTGACGGCACTTGACCTCAGCAACAACCAAATTACTAACGCTTCTTCCCTCAGCAATCTAACTCGATTAAGATCGCTTCGCCTACATGGAAATAGACTCACGGACGTTGCGAGTCTCGCCAATTTAACCAATTTATGGGAGCTGACTATCCATAATAACCCGCTCGCTAAAATCTCTTGCCCAATGCTATCAGCCAGGGAATGTGAGGAGTTGCCACACACTTTTAACTAGATAGATAGTCATGCAAGCAAAAAGGCATTGCGTAAATCAGGGCTAGCAGGGGAATCCGCCACTACGGGGTAAGATCGGACTGGCTTTTAGCAGGGGGAGGGAAGAACCTTGAAGACGCGCGTCATCCTAGTCCGACATGGTCAAAGCACATACAACCTGAAGAAACTCATTCAGGGTCAGATTGATGTTTCCACATTGACCGATTTAGGGATTGCGCAGGCAACCCAAGTGGGCGAAACGCTGAAAGGAATTCCCTTCGACCATATCTATGCGAGTCCGCTAAAGCGAGCCTTCAAAACGGCTGAAACTATTGTGGGTGTTCTGCGCAGTGAAGTGCCGGATGCACCCCTACCTGAGCCCGTCGATACTATTAAAGAAATTGATCTTCCCCCCTGGGAGGGGCTGTCCTTTGAGGAAGCGCAAGCTAAGGATCCTGAGGTTTACCATGCGTGGTTCCATGATCCGGCTAACTGCAAGATGATCCTGGAAGATGGCAGTGAGTTCTATCCGGTTCGTTCCCTCTACGATCGCGCGGCTCAGTTTTGGCGCGATATTCTCCCCAAACATCAGGGCCAAACCTTGCTCATAGTGGCTCATAGTGCGATTAATCGGGGTCTCATCGGGACGGCTTTGGGTCTGGGGCCAGAGCGCCACGAAAATCTACATCAGGCTAACTGCGCCATTAGCTTGCTCAATTTCAATGGCGGTTTGGGTGACGGCGTGCAGCTAGAGTCCATGAACCTCACAGCACATATGGGTGAGACGCTGCCGACGATGCGATCGCGCTACAAAGGCCCCCGCATGTTGTTAGTCCGCCATGGGGAAACCGAGTGGAATCGTCAAAAACGTTTCCAGGGGCAAATTGATATTCCCTTGAATGAAAATGGTCAGCGTCAGGGCGAACAAGCAGCCGAATTCCTGAAGGACGTGAAGATTGACTTTGCCATGAGCAGTTCTTTGTCACGTCCTAAGGAAACCGCCGAAATTATCCTCAAGCACCACCCTGATGTCACCTTAGAAACGACCGATGGCCTCAAGGAAATTGGCCATGGTGAGTGGGAAGGCCTCTACGAGCATGAGATTGAGGCTGGCTATCCGGGGATGCTCGCCGCGTGGCAAGCAAAGCCAGAAACGATACAAATGCCGGGCGAGGGGGGCGAGAGTCTCGATCAAGTGTGGGAACGGGCGATCGCAGCTTGGAAAGACATTGTGGCTCAGTACAGCGGCAAGGAAGAATCTGTCACTGTCCTCGTTTCAGCCCATGACGCCATTAACAAAGCCATCCTGTGTCATGTCGTGGGGTTGGGGCCAGCAGCCTTTTGGCAGTTTAAGCAGGGGAACGGAGCCGTCAGCGTGATTGATTATCCTGATGGCGTGGACAGCGAGCCTGTGCTTACTGCGGCCAACATTACTATTCACCTATCCGGCAGCGTCTTTGATAAAACTGCGGCTGGAGCGCTGTAGAGCATTTTTGATACGACGAATCAATCGGCTCAAGCGTTGAGTTCTGCATAGCCCTATTATTCTATTCTGGGGGATTTCCAGAGCGCGCTTTCCAACAGAACTGGCGAGGATGATAGTCCTCCTAGCGTGGTGGTTATTGAGAGCAGGTATGGCATGACCGGAACGTTGCTGCGACAGGTGCGAGTGGTTGATCCGGTAGCGCAGACGGATCAGGTCAGGGACGTTTTAATCCGGGATGACAAACTGGAGGCGATCGCCCTGACGTTGACAGATATCCCTGACGACACAGAGGTTATCGACGCGACGGGCCAACTCTTGGCCCCTGGCTTGGTGGATCTCTACAGTCACAGCAGCCAACCCGGATATGAGTCACGGGAAACCCTGGCAGATTTAATGGCTGGGGCGATCGCGGGTGGCTTCACTCGCGTAGGCATCTTACCCAATACGCTGCCAGCGCTGGATCAACCAGGGGCCATCCGACATCTCTTAGATTTAGCCTGTGAGTTGCCAGTCAGTCCTCAGCCCTATCTTTTGCCCTGGGCAGCTTTGACCCAGGGCGTGCAGGGTGAGCAGATGACGGAACTGGCCGAGCTGGCTCAGATCCGTTCCCTGGCACTAGCGGGCTTTGCCGATAGTCAGCCCCTCAATCAGCCCGTCTTGCTGCGACGTTTGCTGGAATATGCCCAGCCGCTGAGTTGTCCGCTCGCGCTGTGGCCCTGCGATACAGCTTTAATGGGCCAGGGAGTCGCACGGGAAGGTTCGCTGGCTTTGATGGGGGGACTCCCTGGTATCCCCGTTGCTGCTGAAACGGGTGCGCTGGCAGCACTGCTGGAACTGATTCGTGAAATTGGCACCCCTGTTCATCTGATGCGTATTTCCACAGCCCGCAGTGTCGAACTGATGGCTCAGGCCAAGGCTGCCCATTTACCCGTTACCGCTAGCACGACTTGGATGCATCTGCTCTTTTCAACCGAAGATGCGCTGAGCTACGATCCCAATCTGCTGCTAGCTCCACCGCTGGGGAATCCTGAGGATCAGGCGGCACTGGTGAGTGGGGTCAAAACGGGGGTAATTGATGCGATCGCGATCGATCACAGCCCCTATACTTATGAAGAAAAAACCGTCGCTTTTCAAAATGCGCCACCGGGCGCGATCGGTCTGGAATTGGCTTTTGCAGCACTGTGGCAGCGCTTCGTCGCGACTGGCGAATGGACGGCGCTGGAACTACTGCAAGCGATGAGTTCACGCCCGACTCAATGTTTGGGGCTGAAAACTCAAGGCCTAGTAACCAAACAACCCTTACAAGCCTTCTTGTTCGATCCCACAATGGAGTGGGTGGTCGATCTCGACACACTCCATACGCCTGCGGTGAACACGCCGTTTTGCCAACAAACCCTGACCGGCAAAGTGTTAAAGGTCTGGATGGGCTTCTAGCTTCATCGAGCCAGCGATTGTTCGAATCAAATTCTAATAACCGTCCTATCAAACGACAATGTTACAGACAGATGATGCAACAGTTGTTTCGTGATTTCACTGACGTAGGCGTTGGAAGAGTCCTGGCCTTGTCTAGACAATCTCAGGATGATTACCTATTCTCCACCGTATATGGAGAAGACCTGGGGTTTGCCATCCATCAACTGCTTTACTGGTGTCCTGCTTTCGTGGCTTTTTACAGTCCTGGTGAGAGTGGACTCTTCTACATAGAGGTTAATCTTGAGACCGACTTTAGCCGCGACCCTAACACTGAGATAGAGATTGATCAGTCCATGGATTATGTTGTGGAAGTGCCTTTAGAAATTGATGACACCGATACGTTGACGCTGACAGGAATGATTTCTGGGGCTTCCCGCCATTCTTTCAGCGAGGTTCCGCTCGGCTACTATCGACTCATCGCCGATATTAAGGAACTGTCCCTGGACGAAGCGATCGCTTTAGATGGGGAGTTTAATCCCAACCGCAGGCAATTTACGATGGCAAACTACGACGATGAGTATGCCTGGGCTCCGTGGATGTTCCGATTTACCCTCATTCCCGTGTCTGCAATGCCTGAGCCGCGCTACCACAAGTTTGGCGACTCAATAGGCCAAGGTCCCGATGGTAGGTGAGGCCCGATGCTGATGGATGAGCCGGAGAAAATTAGCCGGATGTAAAGGTATTTCTTGCCATGACTCGACTCATTACATAGCGTTTGGCATTTTCAGCCCCATCACTAACGCTTTGCCAACGGCGTTGTAACAGTTTTAACGGGGAAATGCTGCTTTAATGAGGTTTCGGCAATTCGTCTGATAGCGTGACCGACGACCCCATGCTGAATCCAGCTCAACCAACCCTTAATTAAGGAATAGACATCTTCATGTCGCTACCGACCTAACGGTTAGGGGACAGTCCTATGGATTTGGTACCACCCATGGATATACACATCATGCCTGACCTCACGTCCTTTGGCCTTTTTCTCAGTGCGGCTATTCTCCTCGCAATTACCCCTGGCCCTGGCATTTTCTACGTGCTGACCCGCAGCCTAAAAGGCGGACGTCGCGAAGGGATTGCGTCTTCCTTTGGGACAGCTGTAGGCGGATTGTTTCATGTGCTGGCAGCAGCGCTGGGAATATCGATTATCCTGGCTGCTTCCGCGATCGCCTTTAACCTGGTGAAATATCTGGGGGCAGGCTACCTCATCTACCTGGGTCTTAAAACCATTTTGAGTCGTGACGCCCTAATGCACACCGCCACGGTTCAAACACCGGGTTACCGTCGCGCCTTCTTGCAGGGCATCACGGTGGAAATCCTGAACCCCAAAACGGCCCTCTTCTTTCTGGCCTTTATTCCCCAGTTTGTGAACCCCGAAGGGATTGTCTTCCTGCAATTTCTACTTTTGGGTACGCTCTCCATTACCCTCAACACGACGTCTGATCTCATCATCGCCTCGCTCGCAGGCCCTATTGGTCAGCGTTTGAAGAATAGCCCCCGACTCCGGAAAACCCAGCGCTACATGACCGGCACGGGCTTAATCGCGCTGGGCAGCTACGTGGCTTTCACTGGGGAGAGTCCGGCTCTGGTACCGCAGGAATAGATGTCGGAAGGCGGAATTCAGAAGGCGGAAGGCGGAATTCCAAGCCTGACGACACATATTTTCAGTGCACTGAGTTATCTGAATCGAACTGCACCCATAATACTGATTCGATCAAGTACAACTAGGGGCTGTCATCATTGAGAGCCTGAATCCTCATGCTGAAAGCGGTTCAGCCCCTAGCTAGTTGTACAAAGCGGGCGCGGCAATGCTGATACCGCAAGGCTTTCGAGTTTAATTGATGACGCGCCCTAGGGAGAATCGGTACCAAGTGTATTCGCCAAAACTCATCCACCCATCTACTCATCTACCCCACCCCCCTTCTCGACTAGAGACTCTAACGGCTACACCTAATCCGCATACTGACTGTATTGCTGAATCAATTTAGCCACTAGCCCTGTCCAACCCGTTTGGTGACTCGCCCCAAGGCCAGCCCCATTGTCGCCGTGGAAATATTCGTAGAACAGGATGTGGTTCTGCCAGTGGGGATCCTGCTGGAAGGGTTGAATGCCGCCATATACGGGACGCTGCTCGGACTCATCTTGTCGAAAGATGCGGATTAAGCGGGCTTCCAGATCGAGGGCCACATCCCAGAGCGACTTGTACTCGCCCGAACCTGTTGGGCATTCCACTTGGTAGCGATCGCCTAAATAGTGATGGAACTTTTGCAAAGACTCTAGCAGCAGATAGTTGACGGGGAACCAGATGGGGCCACGCCAGTTGGAATTACCTCCAAATAGTCCACTGCTTGACTCGGCAGGTTCATAGTCCACGCGATGCTCATTCCCATTCACATAGAAGGTATAGGGGTGTTCTTTATGAAAGCGGGAAAGGGCACGGATGCCGTAGGTTGACAGAAATTCAGTTTCATCCAGCATTTTGGCGAGAATGCGCGTGAGTTTATCGGGACGCACGATCGCGAGTAGACGCCGTTTGCCAATGCCTTCTTCCAGAAAAGAAGCCACATTGTCACTTAAGTCAGGACGGTTGGCTTCAAACCATTCCAGCCGTTCACGAAAACTGGGAAGTTCCTCCAGTAATTCTGGTTCCAATGTCTGCACCGCAAATAAAGGAATAAGTCCGACCATGGAGCGCACCTTCAGCTTTAAACGCTCACTGTTAGGCAAGTGCAGCACATCGTAAAAGAAGCCATCCGCTTCATCCCACAGCTCGGTTTTCTCCTGGCCAATGTGGTTCATGGCATCCGCAATGTACACAAAATGCTCAAAGAATTTGGTCGCCATGTCCTGGTAAACAGGATTTTCCCGCGCCAGTTCCAAAGCGATGGTCAGCATGTTGAGGCTGTACATGGCCATCCAGCTTGTGCCGTCGGACTGTTCGATGTAGCCGCCTGTGGGCAAGGGCGAACTGCGATCGAACACCCCAATATTGTCCAAACCGAGGAAACCGCCTTCAAAAACGTTGTTGCCCCCTTCATCTTTGCGGTTGACCCACCAGGTGAAATTCAACAGCAGCTTTTGAAATACCCGTTCCAGAAATTCGCGATCCCCTTTGTCGGTCAGCTTCTGCTCAATTTTGTAGACCCGCCAAGTGGCCCAGGCATGTACGGGCGGATTCACATCCCCAAAAGCCCATTCATAGGCCGGGATTTGCCCATTCGGATGCATGTACCACTCCCGCGTCATGATATCGAGCTGATACTTGGCAAATTCCGGATCAATCACAGCGAGTGGAATGCAGTGAAAGGCCGTATCCCAAGCGGCAAACCAGGGATACTCCCATTTGTCAGGCATGGAAATAATGTCGCCAGCATCTAAGTGATGCCATTGGTGGTTGCGACCCTGAGTGCGGTCTGCCGGTGGAGCGGGTGTGGTTGGGTCTCCCTTTAACCAGCGCGTGACATCAAAGTGGTAATACTGCTTCGTCCACATCAACCCCGCAAAGGCTTGGCGCTGCACATTCCGCAGATCGGGATCTTGGCAGAAAGGCGTAACTTTTTGGTAGAACTCGTCCGCTTCTTGGAGGCGTGTCTGGAGTTGCGACTCAAACTCGTCAAAAGGGCGATCAAATGCGGCAATGTCCGTCAGACGCAGGCGAATAACCTGCGTTTCCCCAGGGTTAACCGTCAAGGTGTAGTGAGCCGCTGCTTTGGTGCCCATCCCCTCAGGGTTTACGGCGGCTGTATCCCCAGCAATCACATAGCGATGAAACGCATCCTTGACATAGGGCGTTGCATTATCGGCCCCAAAGAGCTTTTGATAGTTGGTTTCGTTTTCAGTCAAGAGGAGGCGATCGCCAGGACTCGTCCAATTGTCATGGCTTTGACAGTGGAGCCAGCGGGTTCCTAATGCGGGATGGGTGGCTTCTAACGTGCTGAACCCTTCATGGTGTCCGGACACTTTGATAGTGGGCTTGATCCCGTCTGCCTCCCACGACCACGTATTCCGAAACCATAGATGAGGCAACACATGCAGCGTTTTCGTTTCAGGGCCTCGGTTCACCACTGCAATCTGAATCAGGATATCTTCGGGGCCAGCCTTGGCGTATTCCACGAAGACATCAAAGTAGCGATCGCCCTCGAACACGCCCGTATCCAGCAATTCAATTTCTGGTGCGTGCCGCCCCTGGGCTTGATTTTGCTCAACCAACTGGCCATAAGGATATGCCGCCTGAGGATATTTGTAGAGTCCCTTCAGGTAAGAGTGGGTGGGAGTGCTGTCTAGATAGAAGTAATACTCTTTGACATCCTCACCGTGGTTGCCCTGGTTACCCGTTACACCAAATAGCCGCTCCTTCAATACCGGATCCGCGCCATTCCAAAGCGCCAGCCCAAAGCAGAGACGCTGCTTTTCGTCGGAAATACCCAGCAGTCCATCTTCGCCCCAACGATAGGCCCGCGCGTGGGATTGTTCATGGGAAAAGTAGTCCCACGCTTCACCCGTAGCACTGTAATCTTCACGCACAGTGCCCCACTGGCGCTCGCTTAAATACGGCCCCCATTGCTTCCAGGGCACCTGGTTGTCGCGCGCGTCTTGCAGTCTCTGGTGCTCCGCAGTCATCGGGTAACTCCTATGGATAAACATCAACACAACGAACTGAGTTGGCAAAGCTGGGTGAGTCGGGGAACTGAGGTGGGCGATCGCGCTGCCTCACTCAGGATTTGGGGGATCATCCGGGTCGTTCTTGCTGCAAAATTGATACCTCGAAAGGAGCCAAATTCTCAGGAAGATCGATCAGCTTACCCGTGTCAAATCGACTAGACAGGAGAACGAGCCAGTTTTCGCGATCGACGGCAATATCCATCGCGAAGGGCTGCTCGTAGGCAAAATTCAGCACCACTAGCACCGTTTCGGTCTCGGTTTCGCGCAGGTAGGCCAGGTGCTCGTGGGGATAGTGGATCAGGGGACGCCAGCTGCCCCACAGTAAAGCCTCGCTCCGTTTACGAACCTGAATCAAGCGGCGATAGAAATTTAGAATGGAATCGGGGTCTTGTAGCGCAGCGGCCACGTTGAGTTCCTGATAGTTGGGATGAACGGGCAGCCAGGGCTCGATGTCTTTACCAAAGCTGAACCCGGCCTGCGGCGAATCATCCCACTGCATGGGGGTACGGGCACCGTCCCGAGGTGGGGGCGTTTCGCCGGTCTCGCTTTTGACGATCGCCCGATCCTGCAATCGGTCTTCAGGAATTTGGGTGTGGTCTACCATGCCCAGCTCTTGGCCGTAGTAGAGAATCGGGGTGCCTCGAACGGTCAGAAGAAGCGTGGCTGCAGCCTTCGCGATCGCCTCCGAATCAACGCACAGGCTGCACTCGATCCAGCGGGACAGATGCCGGGGAATATCATGGTTGTCTAAAAAATAGGTGGGCCAGGCATCAGCTGAAATAAGGCACTCTTTTTTCTCGATTTCGCGCTGCAAATAGCCCGGATACCAGGGACTAAAGGGAAACTCAAAAGCAATAGGTAAATGCAGCTCATCGTTGTCGACCCCGTGAAAGATCAAGGAGTCATAGAGGCGACTGTCAATAAAGGTCTCACCGATGAGAACGCGATCGCTGTACTCATCCAAGATGGCTCGCATTTCTTTGATGATCTGATGGTTATCTGGCAGATCTTTGTCGTAGAGGTGGTGGTAGTTGTTGTATTCATTCTTGTCGGAGGCTCCATACTTCAGCGGATTGTCGCGAAAGTAGGGATCCTTGCTGTAAACGCTGGACGCATCCAGCCGAAACCCATCGACGCCTCGATCCAACCAAAACCGGATAATTTCATAGACGGCAGCTCTGACCTCAGGATTTTGCCAGTTCAAATCAGGCTGATTTTCGTTAAAGGTATGGAAGTAAAATTGTTGCCGTGCTTCCGAATAGGTCCAGCCTGTCCCTCCGAAATAGGACTGCCAGTTGTTCGGCAAATCCCGCCCTTCCATAGAGTTTTGCCAGAGGTACCAGTCCGCCTTAGGGTTCTCAGCACTCGAGGCCGATTCGATGAACCAGGGGTGCTGGTTTGAGGTGTGATTGACCACCAAATCCAAAATAATTTTGATGTTGCGTTGGTGGGCTTCGGCTAACAGTTCATCAAAGTCCGCTAAAGACCCAAAAGTTGGGCAAATATCAACGTAGTCAACAATGTCATAGCCATTGTCAACCATGGGCGATTTGTTGATAGGCGAGAGCCAAATGGCATCAATGCCTAGGGACGTTGGGCTCTCAGGGTTGCCATCGTTGAGATAATCGAGCCGCTCAATAATGCCGCGTAAATCACCGGTACCATCGCCGTTGCCATCGGCAAAGGTGAGCGGATAGATCTGATAGAGAATCCCTGTTTTCCACCAGGTCATGGGTTTAGACTGAGCTGTCTCTACCATCGGCACGTCTATCCTTCTCATACAGGGCTGAACGATCGGTAAGTATAAGGCTGAACAATTTGCTCAAACACCTAACATCCGACTGATATAGCAGAATTCGGAATGTTGAAGCCGGAATGCGGAATTATTCAGCTATATCGACCGTACTGCATAGGTTAATCAAGCCCCAAGAGGTTGTCTGTAGGGAAAAATCGTGAGTCGGCAAGAGCGATACTGTTCTTCAAAATGATGCGACTGAACTGTGACATCCTTTACTGACTCTACTGCTCTTGGTAGTTCCAGGTGAGGCCACCATCGACAAAGAAGGTGCTCCCTGTAATGTAGTTGGCATCGTCAGACGCGAGAAACTCCACCAGTCCGGCAACGTCGCCGGGTTGTCCCAAACGATTTAAGGGAATATTTGCCAACAATGCATTTAGCTTTTCAGGATCGTTCAGCAGCTTGGTGTTGATTGGGGTTTCAATCGCACCCGGTGCCACGTTATTAATCGTGATGCCGTAGGGGGCCAGTTCAACTGCCAGGTTGCGCGTCAACATTTTGAGGCCACCTTTGCTTGCACAGTAGGCAGCAAAGTTGGGAAAGGGCAGATCTTCATGCACTGAGCTGATGTTGATAATTTTGCCGGGACGCTGAGTGGTCATCAGATGCTTAACCACGGCCTGAGTCGTAAAAAAGACGCCCTTAAGGTTCACATTCATCACGGCGTCAAAGGCTTTCTCTTCCACTTCCCAGAAGGGAGCGTGCTTTTCGATGCCCGCATTGTTGACCAGAATATCAATCTGACCAAAGTGCTCAATACTCTCAGCAACTAAGCGATGGATATCCTCAAGAATGCCGAGGTCAGCTCTGATACTGTAGCCGCGATCGCTGTCGCCTTCAGCTGTATGGGCTTCGTTTACCTGTTTGACCGTTGCTTCAGCCCCTTCAGGATGAGAACGATAGTTGATGACAACTTTTGCCCCTGCTTCAGCTAAACGAATGGCGATCGCTTGCCCAATTCCCTGACTGCTACCTGTTACCAGGGCAACTTTGCCATCAAGCTTCATAACGGTTTCTCCGGTGACGGTTATCCCAACCTTACTCACACAACATTAAGTACAGTCAATGGAAATGTCTGTAGGAAAAAATCATTATCAGAACCCCTATGAAGCAAAACTATGGGGTACCAGTAGACGGATGATTTAGATGCCGCACAACTGGCGATCGCTGTCATCGACTTCCGCACTGTGGGTCAGATAGTCGCGAATCCAGTTGCAGCCGTAGGTAAGCGGATCGGTTTTGAGCGAGGCTTCTAGATTCCAGAGAATGACCTTGGTATCCCAGCTAGCGGATGCCAGGGTTTTACCATCCGGGCTAAACTGAATGCCTTCCACCGCTTGTTGATGCCCTTTCAGGGTTTTCAGGAGAGTACCATCGCGTTGCCAGATGCGTACCGTGTGGTCGTTACTGGCAGAAGCCAGCAGTTGACCATCCGGACTGAAGACGACCCGCCAAATCTGATCCTCGTGTCCCACCAGGGTATTGAGCAAATTTCCCTCACGATTCCAGAGGCGAATCGTTTGGTCTGCCCCCGTCGAGGCAATCCGCTCACCATCGGGGCTAAAGGTCACCCCATAAACGGCTCCCTCATGACCTACGAGTTCTGCTTCCAGCTCACCTGACAGATTCCAAAGGCGGACGGTGCTGTCGCCGTAGCCCACGGCAAGGTGTTCCCCATCGGGGCTAAAGGTCACACTATCCGCTGGCCCATAGGTGTTCTCGCCCATGACCGCGATCGCTTCACCAGCTGATGTCCACAACCGCACCGTCCCATCTTCACTACTAGATGCGAGGTACTGGCCATCCGGGCTGTAGCGAACCGCTAACACCCAATCCGTGTGTCCCTCCAGCGTGCGTTGTAGGGTACCGTCTAAATCCCACAGCTTGATCGTGTTGTCCCAACTGGCTGAAACCAGGGTTTGGCTATCCGGACTAAAGGTGACCTGTTCAACGCCACCCGTGTGCGCTTCAATGGTCTGCTTGAGCCCGCCTGCTTGATCCCAAACCCAGACCGAACCATCCCCGACAGCGGTCGCAATCAGCGTCTCATCCGGACTGAAGGCCACATCCCAAACTTCCGTCGGATGCCCCTCCAGCGCTTTGAACAAATCACTCAGCTGCCACAGACTCACGACATTATCGCCGCCACCGGAAACAATCGTTTGCCCATCAGGGCTCACCGCCACCGACCAAACCCAATCAGTATGCCCCTGGAGGACTGAAATAGGCGTCCCGTCCCGTCGCCAGAGACGCACCGTGTGATCAGCGCCCCCCGAGACGATGAAGTTACCATCGGGACTAAAGGCAATACCCTCGACATCATCACGGTGGCCTTCCAGGGTATTCAGCCATTCGCCTTCGGGGTTCCAGAGCTTAATCGCACCATCAGCTCCGACCGAGGCCAGAATTTCCCCGTCAGGGCTATAGGTCACATTCCACACAGGCCCTTCATGGCCTTCGATCACGGTCTTCTTTTCACCGTCAATAGTCCACAGCGTAATGTTGCCCTCAACATCTGAAGAAGCGACGACCTGACCATCGGGACTCAAGGCGACCGACACGACGGTGTCCCCATGGTCATCCAAAATTGCGAGGGAATCGCCCTCAGCGTTCCAGAGTCGAACCGTGCTATCCACACTCGCCGAGGCGATCGTTTGGCCGTCAGGGCTGTAGGCAACGCTGGTAATAGTGGCTTCATGGCCCTCCAGCGTTTGCAAGAGCTTGCCGTCAAGATCCCAAATGCGCAGCACATTGTCGGCTCCACCTGAAATCAGGTGTTGGTCATCGGGACTAAAGGCCAATCCCCAGACCCCACCTTCGTGCCCTTCAAGGTCATGCAGGAGTTTGCCATCGGCCTGCCAGAGCTTGAGCGCACCATCTTTACCACCGCTGGCCAACAGTTCACCATTGGGACTAAAGCCCACGGAAACCACCCAGTCTTCGTGTCCCATCAGGTGATTTGTCGCTTGTGCCCCGTAAATCGCCTGTTGGAGCACGCCGTCGGTCAGCACTTCTAATTCGGGTTGTTGGCCCGGTATTTTTTCTAGCTGTCGCTTGGCCCGCACCGCTTCAACTACAGCTTTCAGCTTCTGATCTGAGGCAAACAACGCGGCGCTGGATTCGGCAGTTGCCTCCAGAGCGTTAATCAAAGACTGACGGTATTGCAGCCAGGTGGAGACGCTGAGACCACAGGCGATCGCAAAACCCACGCTCACAGCCCCCAGAAAAAACTTCTGAATGCGGGCGTTGCGTTTCTCAGCATGGAGACGAGCTTCCGCTTCTTGGGCTCGTTCCTGCTGCAATTGCAGCATTTTTTCTTGCCGTTCCTTGGCGGCCCGCTCAGCCGCCTCGATCGCGGCGCGACCCGCGTGAATGAATTCTTTTTGGCGATCCGTGGGTAGCGGCTGCTTCAGTTTCTCCAGGGCTTCTTGCAGCCAGATTTCCGCGACTGCTAGCTCATTCCCTCGCAGCAGCGCATCGCTCGGTCGGCCCTGCTCCTCCCATTCCATGGCGCGATTTAGCCACTTGGTATGGCCCCGCACATGGTCGCGATCGCTGTCCAGCGTGCGAACCAATTCGCTGTAGTGGGCGTAGAAGTCTTCACGATGCGTGTGGAAATCGATTTGCGGTAGAGCTGCGATCGCCTCGGGAGCTACGAGCGAGTCAGTGGGGCGCAACGCTAGGGGAATCATTCGTTTCCCGAGACTGACTGCATGGTCGAGCAGCTGCATCGCTGGACTGGCTGTGGGATCGGCTGGCACCACGAAGATGACGTTATCCGCTTGTTCAATGCCTTCCTCTAGCTCGGCCTGATAGTCGACGTCAGCATTAGCGTATACGTCATCAAACCAAACGCTTTTGCCCTGCTCCTGCAAAGCATCGTTGAGATGACTGGCAAACTCGGCATCCTCACTGTCATAGGCCAGAAATACTTCGACGGGTGCATCGGGGGGCAGGGCTTTACTGGCCTGAATCAAGTCGATTTGGAGGGGTAAAGCCATGCTGGTTTTACGGTCAGTCGCAATGCCTAACCAGGCTTCAAATTGCCGCAGGGTGTTCCCTCGCAGGAGCAGACTTTCGCTGCGTCCCTGGGTTTCCCATTTCAGAGCTTTATGGAGGGCGAGCTTATGGCGATGGTAGTACTGAGCATCCTGCTTCAGACTGTTGAAAAGTTGGCTCACCGCCGGGTCATGAACGGGCAGGGCTTCCGGCTTGCCATACCAGTCGCTGAAGTCAATATATTGAATGTACTGAATGCTCTGGAGCTTTTCCGGCAATTGCTCCCAATCGACGGGGTGCAATAGTACAGGAATAATGCGTTTATTGAGGCTCAGTGCGTAGGCAATTTCATCTTGACAATATTGAGAGTCCAGGGCGTCGGGCGATAAAACCAGGATGAGGTTATCAGCATTTTCAATACCGTGATTAATCGCCGTTAGGAACTCCTCCCCAGTGGTGAGATCCGTATAGTTCGTCCAAACGGTCATGCCCTGACGCATCAGCGTTTGACGCATCGCTTCTGTAAAGGGTTTATCTTCTGTGGCGTGGGACAAAAACACATCGGTCATGCCCCGGTTAGCGGCCTTAATGCTCTCCGTAATGAACTCGCAGTGCAGAACCGTCGGCTCACAGGGCGGTTGGCGATCGCTAAAGCGTCTTCGCAACCAAGTTTCCGCGTCCTGGCGTTCAGTTTGGGTCAGCAGGTAATGGGAACGCTTTTGATGAGCTTCCCATGCCAGCGCTTGGGTGAGCAGCACGGTATGCTCATGCACATAGGCTTTATCCCGCTCCAAGATTTCGAGAAGACCGGCAAAGCCTGTGTCAAAGTCATCAATGCCTTCGCGGCAATAGACCCAGTTGATTTTGCCAATGACGGGATGCATGTTAGGAAAGCTGGAATGCTTGCCAGCGGCTTTGTATGCCTCCCATTGCTCATCGGTACCGTTGGGGTTCCGCTGCTGCCAGGTGTCGCGGCTGATTTCAGGGACGTGGAGCAGGGGAATAATGCGCTTTTTACGCTTGAGGGCCAGTTCTACTTCTAAGCAACAGTAGGGCGAGTTGATGGAGTGAGGCGCAATGACAAAGAGGAAGTTGTCCGCTTTTTCGATGCCATCATCAATTTGTTTTTGATAATCTACACCTAGGGGAATGTCTTCAAAGTCAAACCAGACTTCTAGACCTTGGGCGACCAGGTGACGATGTAACTTTTCAGCAAAGGGTTTGCTGTCGGCTCGTCCGTAGGAAATAAAGACGTCTTGTAGAGGATTCATACGGATAGATGCGAGTGACGAAGGGTGCAGTCAAGCCACTGGTGATGCAAAGCTACCCACCCAGAAACTTGGGTCTAGTGTTCCCTGGCGGGTAGGTGACTATCCTGAGGCGATGAATCTTTCTCTATGTGCATCTACTGAATTTGAATGTTGGATGAAGGCTGGTCTGAGCTTCTTGCCCACAACATGGAGCATGCTGTTTTGAGACTTGGCGCGATCGCTCACTTTCAGTCAGATGCTTTTCACGATTGATCAACCCAATTCTCTAGCTTTAAACCTGGAACCCTAGAAAACTCATGGGTGTTGTTAGTGACGAGCGTCAAATCTTGAGACAATGCTTGGGCGGCAATGAGTAAATCCATCGCGCCAATAATGCATCCTTGTCTAGAGAGTTCAGCTCTGACTTGCCCATAAATCTGGGTGGCCTCTGCATTGAAATCTATGATGGTCAACGGCAACAGGAACTGCTGCAAAGCGGCTCTGTTTTTGTCCACTTGCTGGCTTTTGCAAGCGCCATATTCTAGCTCTGCAATGGTGATGGAAGAAATACTAATATCTGTCGGGGGATGAGATTGAAAGCGAGCTAGAACGTCTGCTGGCTTTTGCTTGATGATGTAAATGCAAATATTGGTATCGAGCAAATACTTCATTCAAATAGGTTCTCTCGACTTTCAAGAGGCGGTTGATCGCGATCAAGCATAAAGTCGTCGGTGAACTGGTCAAGACTGTCGACCAGAGATTGCCAAGGGTTGTCTTTGTTGAGCAAGATAATCGCGTTGCCAATCTTCTTGATATAGACTTCGGTGCCGTTAAAACGAAACTCAGTGGGCAAAACAACAACTTGGCCTTGCTCATTGGTCAGTAGTTTGGCAGTTTCCATAGCGGGGACTCCTGATCGTTTATTTAGCTTACTGGTTTGAGTCTTGTGTCGGATCCCAGGGGCCGATGACGGGTTCGCCGCGCTTTTCTCTCTCGGCGAGTTCGAGGTTGAGGGCGAGGAGTTTTTCGAGGCGATCGTCGTCGGGGCTAAAGCCGTAGGCTTGCAGCACGAGGGCATCGAGCTGTTTGTGCAGTTGGTAGAGCTGGCTGGCGGGTTCGTGGAAGTAGGCGTTGTAGAGTTTGGTGATGCCCCACTGCTTTTGTTCCATCTGCTCGCTGCGGTAGTGGTGGAGTTCGAGGGCTTGGTCGCGGATGGCTTGAACGATATCAGCGGTTGGGTTTTGGGGAAAGGGGAAGGTTTGAAAACAGGTCGAAAGAGTGTATCTTGTTCGATCTTCTAGGGTTGAACTCTGTGCCCTAACCCAAGTCCTGTGAGTATTAGAAGTAATAAGACCAAGAATATAGAAATCATCTGAAGTGACTGCTGTTGTAGAATCTCCAGGGAGCCAATCTGCAGAAATCGGGAGAAAAATAAACCACTTCGATAAGCGAGAGACGTTGAAATAAAGTTCCAGGCCGTCAATGGCTTTCCTAAGAGGTTGGTTTGTTCTTCTATACCACCACCATCTCTCCCGTAAAACAGACTCTTTGCTCTTTTCTCTTTTGGGTTTTACATGCTGTTTGACATATTCAAAAGGTAATTCATGAGAGTCTGCTACTTCAAGAGACATTTCATTAAAATCAATAACCCATCTATCCGTTGCGCCGTTAGGATTTCTTGTCAGATTGTCTCCTCCTGAAAAAGGTTTTACGACATCAGAATTTTTAGAGTCTTTATGTATCCATTCATGAGCTAATTTACTGGTGATGAAGAATCCAGAGCCGTTGGTTTCAACTCCTCTAAAACTATTTTCTAATGAAACCTTCAGTTTTTGAGCGGGAGTTACATCAACCTCGGACTTTAAGGAAGTATTTATTCTCCGAACTGCTTTGTGATCAAGATATAGCTGCGATGGCTTATCTTTAGCCCAGTTGACGATACTTACATGAACATTTGCCTCTCCTGACCAAGATTGAGTAGATATAGCTTCATGAATCAAGCCTCCATTTTTAACTATGTATTCAAGTGAGGCATTTCTACTCTTACCTTGACTAATCGAATTAGTTCCAACTAAACCTGCTCTTGCTCTTTCTGATAAGCAATCATTGGCTAAGCGAAACCAGTAGCAGGCAAAATCAATTTGTTGATTTTTAATATCCGAGAATTTCTCAAAAGTTTTTTCTACATACTCATCGCTAAGCGACTGTCGCATTAAATGCCCACCTAAAAATGGTGGATTCCCAATAATTGCATCCGCCTTGGGCCACTTTGTAAACAGGGCATCTTGGCAGCAAATATTTTGATTCAGCGTGTCCAGCGGCAGGGCGGGTTCGTAGAGGCCGAGGCGATCGATCGCGACTTTTCGCGCAATCATCAGCGTCACCCGCGCCAGCTCCACCGCAAACGGGTTGTTGTCGATGCCGAAAAATTGCAGGGGCGTGACGTAGCCCATTTGCATTTGCAGGTCAGCGGTGCGGCGGCGTTCGGCGATTTTATCCAGCAGGTCTTGTTCGATCTGTTTGAGTTCTTGATAGGCGATGTAGAGAAAGTTGCCGGAGCCGCAGGCGGGGTCGAGGACGCGGTAGTTGCGCAGTTCGATTTGCAGGGCTTCGAGCTGTTTGATGGTGTTGGCCTGCTCGATGCGCTCTTCCCAATAGCGGGAGATGGTGGGGCGCACGATTTTCATGATGTCCGCTTCGGCAGTGTAGTGAATGCCGTGGGCGTGGCGATCGCCTTCATCAATAGCCGATTCAAAGATGTTGCCAAAGATGGCGGGGCGCACTTTGCTCCAGTCTTCTAGCGCGGAGACTTCCAGAAATTTGAGTTCGGGTTGGGTCAGTTCCAGCGGGTGAATTTCGGCAAACAAGCCACCGTTGAAATAGTCCACCCCTTGGAAGCGTCCGGCGGGGACAACATCGCGAGTATTCATGGCGCGAAACAGGCCACCGATGACATCGTAGGAACTTTCACCCTGGAGGCAGTCTTGCACCGATCGCACAAACAGGCTGCGAGGCAGCAGTTGGCGGTCTTCGGCAAACATGGCCAGCACACACTGCAACACAAAGCGCTGAGCGACGAGTTCGGCGCTTTGGCCCTCACCCCCAGCCCCTCTCCCAAAACTGGGCGAGGGGAGTCCTTGTTTGATCAGGCGATCGCGCAAGATTTGGTACAGCTCGCCCATGCGGCCAGCGGCTTTTTCCGTCACTTCGACCTGGTTGTTGCCAAAGACCGACTGGCGTTCGGTGACTTCCATAAAGCCAAAGGTGGCAACGCGATCGGGCAGGTCGGCCAGAGCCACGGTATCGATGGGGGTGTCGATTTGCGTGTCAAAGTCGTAGACCCAAAACTCATCAAAGTTGCACAGCATCACGTAGCGGGGGCGGTTGGGCACAGCTCGCTGCCAGTAGTCAAAGGCTTGAGAATAGTGCTTGGTGAGGTCAGCGCCGCGCTTTTTCATCTCGATCAGCACGCGGGGTTTCCAAACCAGATCGGCAAAGCCGGTTTTGCCCTTTTTACTGCCCTTGTGGATGCGCTCTTCGTAGGTGGCCCCGGCTTCGATTGCCCCCTCATGTCCAAAGGCACGGAAGAAACGATCCAGAAAAATCTGGGCTTCACCCTTCTCATCGCCTGTAAGATGTTCGCGACAATAGCCAACAAATTTTTGCAAGCGTTCTTGAGCAGTCGTCATATGTCCAGAGGGGGATTAGGTCTGATTGCAGATGCTCCATGTAATTCTATAAATCCCTAGAGCCGCAAAGAATCTGGGAAATTATGGCAAGGCATCACGAACAAAATCACCCAAAAACACATGATCGTGATTTTATGGCTACCGATAGCTTTGTAAAATAACCCCACATTGGCATCGGCCAGAAACGGTCGAGGTATTGCAGTGCTGCTGTAGAGGGGTTCCACTAGCAACCGTTGCTGCTGAGCGGATTGCAAGTTGTCCACTGGCGTATCGTCCTCAATCACCAGATGACTGATGTCCAGGTCAGTCACGACCGATTCATCGGTTTGAGCTTCGTTTTCCAGGAATTGCTGAGACATCATAGGAGAAACCTGAATCGCGCTCATCTATTGTAAAGCTGTGTCTATAGGACTGTTGTCATGCAAGTGAAGGGCAGGGCTATACAGACTTCATCCCAGTCAAGGCACTAAATTCAGTCTAGCTTGGACAAAATTCCGACTTCCGACTTCCGACTTCCGAATTCCGAATTCCGAATTCAAACCTGGCCTTATTCCCCTCGCAGATGTTCCCGAAAGAAATCCACTTGAAGTTGGGCAGCGGTGCGTTGGAAACTCACATCAAAAATGCTGTGACCGATGCCTTCAAACTCATACATCATGACCGGCACCCCATTGCTGTCGATTACATCGTGAAAATTGCGGGCCATATCCACCTGGAGAAAATCATCCGAGCCGTGGAAAATCATCGTGGCTGCAGTAATGCGATCGGCGCTGTAGAGGGGTGAGATTTGCTGATACACCTCCGGGGCTTCCATGGGGGTGAGTCCGGTGAGATAGGACAGCAGGGACGAATAGCCCAACTGCCATTCCGTGAACGCATCTAGCAAAGAGCATTGAGGATTTGCCGCCGCAAAGACATCCGGGAAGCGCGCGATCGCTTGAGCTGAATAGTACCCGCCGTAGGAACAGCCCGTCACGCCGAGCTGACTCGATGTCGTCCACCCATCGCGCACCAATTGCGAGGCGATTTCAACCCCTTCAATAATGTCCACCTGGCCAAAATTATTGCCATCCGCTTGGAGACGATAGAGGTCGGTTCCTAACCCTTCCCGACCGGCCAGCGGGACAGACAGGACCGACACCCCAAAGTTCGGGAGTAAGTTAAAGGGCATTTCGACTTCGATGGCGAATTCATTCACCATGGAGAAACCAGGCCCACCCTGTTGCCAAAAGACGATCGCATCTTCTTCCGGCGGAAATGGGGTGCCAGCAGGCTGGATCAAGAATCCCTCACGGCGTCCATTTTGCGTCTCAAAACTAACCGAGTTGACCTGGACTTCATTCACCGCAGCCACATCAGCGTTGATGTCCGTCAGTTTTGTCGGCTCACCGCTACCATCCAAGGGAATCGAAAAGAGTTCAGGGGGCTGCGTCACCGAAGAGAAAACGTAAATCAGGTCGGCTCCATCAGAAGAAACGCGCCACGATTCAAAATCAACGCTGCCATCTGGGATAGGGAGCTTTTGGAGTTCACTTGCCCCCAATTCATAGGTGTAGAGATGACGATTAGTGCCCACCGTGGCATGAAAGATCAGCGTATCCGAGTCAACAAATTGGCCCGAATTCTCCAGCGGCCCATCAAGAACCGGATCGGCAATCGTATCCAGCCGATTCCCCTCTAGGTCGTACACCTGATAGTAGGCCCTTTGGGGATAGAGAAAAGTAGGATGCTGGCGGCCTTCTACGGCACCAGGTTCCAACACCTTCACCAGAACGCGATCGCCCTCGGGACTCATCTGCGCTTCGGTCAGGATATGCCCTGCGGCATCATCGGTTGCGCTGAGCTCTAACTGAAGGGGCTGGAGCCGACTCAAGTCGTAGACTTTAACCGCACTCTGCTGCAAAAACATGTTGTCTTCTGGCGGCGTGCGTCCTAAGGCATCTTGAGTCACCGGATCCGCTAGGTTGGGACTAAAGGGCGTACGCTCGTACAAAGCTCGCTCTTCTACGGAAGACGTGACAAACGCCACGCGGCGACCATCGGCCGACCAGGACGGCGGCTGAATGGCCATGCCCTCTGGCAAGCGTGCCACCTCAATGCGGTTGAGCGATCGCAAGGCCACCAGATAAATCACATCTTCTTCACCCTCGTACACCCGCAGGGCAAAGCGCGAAAAATCTGGAGCTGCGCCCAAGATTTCGCCGGATTCATTTTCCGTCGGATACACCGTCGTGTTGGACACAATGCCCGTATCGCGGTTGAGGGAGAGAATCGCCCACGGCCCAAATAAGCTGTCTTGGATGAAGCGAATCGTTTTGTTGTCTACCCACTGAATCGGAACCGTCGGGCTAAAGACCTCGGAATCCAGGGCGATAGAATCTTGTAACTCTCCCGTGTTGAGATTCAAAAACTTGACTCGCCAGTCGGTCTGACTGAGGCGATCGTTCGTTGCAATCACGACGGTGGATTGATCCGGGCTAATGTCGCTCAAGATAATGGGGATGCGCGTTTCATGCAGCGTGTCCAGCTTCACTCGTTCATCTTCACTGAGGCTCGGCAGGTCTTCCGTTCCGTAGCCAACGTTGATAATTTCGGCGGCAACGGGAACGGCCAAGAACGGCCATAGCAGGGCGGAAGCTAAGGAAAATTTGCCGTGACGAACCAAAAAAGTTGCGAACGCTGAACAGAGAGCAATCATGAGGGAAGTATCTTTAAGCGAAATGATCGGCAGTGTCTTAAGTTGATAGGACTGATACAGCATCCCCTCAAGTGCCCTGATTTTTTGGGGAACTTTGCATCAGGCTTCCCTCAGCCTTGGGGGGCGTGCCCGGATGCAACGGCATCAGTCCTGGCTGGCTGAAGCAATATAGTCAGAAGCAATATAGTCATAGGATGCATCAAGGCATACGTATGGCTCCTTGTACCTGAGTTTTGCAGATAATCAGAGAACACATCATATATCTTTGCGCCAAAGAAATTTCGAGAATTGCCTGAGAAAGCTGGCAGCAGGCAGGATAGTGATGTCGGCTGGGTTCATGATCGACTAACGCCTGAGCCTGGATAGGGCAGTGTCAGCGTTGCCCTGATGAGTCAAGTCGCCATCTGTGAGCACTGCATTGTCGGCGATAGCTGCTGCAACTGCTACAGTTTCGTAAATTCTGATATGGGAGATTAGTTGCGCATCCGGGCAAAGCGCTATTGTTTCATGACGGTGAAATGTGATGACAGTCAATATGGACAACCTGCCCTCAACACCTGTGCTGCCCACTCAGGTCAACGCGTCTGACAACATTCAGCAGGTTCTAGCGGGTCAAGCTGCTGGCGTTGCTTTACGGTCAGTGACGAAGCGATACGGTTCTGTCACGGCTGTCGAGAACGTCACGTTAGATATCCCAGCGGGGTCCTACTGCTGTTTGCTGGGGCCGAGTGGCTGTGGCAAAACCACGACGCTGCGGATGATCGCAGGCCACGAATCGGTGACCAGTGGGGATGTTTTGATTGGCGATCGCCGCGTGAATGCCTTACCCCCTGCTAAACGCAACACCGCCATGATGTTTCAGAATTACGCCCTGTTTCCCCACAAAACCGTCTGGCAAAATGTGGAGTTCGGGCTGCGCATGAACGGCATCAATGCCGCTGAGCGACAGGCTCGGGTGAGTGAAATTCTAGAACTCGTGGGCTTGAGTTATACCCGCGATCGTAAACCGGATCAGCTCAGCGGCGGGCAACAGCAACGTATTGCGTTAGCCCGTGCCCTAGTCACCCGCCCTCAAGTTCTAATGCTAGATGAACCCCTGAGTGCCCTGGATGAAAATTTGCGCGTGCGGATGCGGAGTGAATTACGCAAAATTCAAAAGCAGTTTGGCCTCACGTTTATCCAGGTCACTCACCACGTTGAGGAAGCCTTTTCCCTATCCGATCAAATCGTAGTGATGGATCATGGGCACATTGCCCAAGTTGCCACGCCTACTGAGCTATTCAGCACGCCTGCTTCCCGCTTCGTCGCGAAGTTCATCGGCGACAACAACATTTTTGAAGGCACAGTTGTGGGTTCTGTTCCCGATAGTGAAGGCATGGATATGATTGAGCTTGAGGTAGAGCGTGTGGGCTCGCTCTTCTGTCGCGGCCATGGAATTCAGCCAGGCCAAACGGCGGCCTGCTCCATTCGTCCTGATTTGCTTACCGTCCTAGCGCCCCATGAATCGGCGAGTGCGCCCTCGGCTCAGGCCAACCACCTTTCGGCTCGCGTTGTAGACGTTGAGCTCACTGGCTACGTGACGCGGGTGGGGCTGTTAGCCGAAGCGACCGGACAAGAATTGCTCTACAAGGTTCGCACCCAGGATTGGACAGCGGCCAATCTTCAGGAAGGTCAACTTGTGACTCTCCGATGGTCAGCCCATGACTGTGTGTTCTTGCCTGACTAGCGAGGGCAATAGATGAAAACGTGCTGTTTGCTGAGGAATTGAAATTACTATGGCCGGACTCTCTCGTCGTCATTTGTTGCGGACTGGCCTCGCTGCCGGGGCTGCGGTTGCTGCGGTTCGCTGTAGCGGGGCTCAAAATGAAACGACCGCCCCAGAAGGAACCCCTGATAACCCAGCGCCAGGCCCAGAAGTTAACACCAACCAAATCAAGGACGTCACGCTGCGGTTGATTGGCACTGGCGTCTCTCAGGTGAACGAAATTCGTGACAAAGCGCAAGAAGACTTGGGTTTCAAGCTAGAGATGCGCGCCCTAAGTACGGAAGAAAATAATCAGATTGCCATTACCCAACCGGGGCAATACGACATCTTTGATGGTGAATATTTCAGCCTGCCTTTAGTTGTTCCGTCGGGTAACCTGCGGCCCATCGACATCAAGAAGATCAAAGATTGGGACAAGATTGTTTCCTTCTTCACCACGGGCAAATTTGAAGGGATGCCGGTCGAAGGATCGCAGGGTACAGCTCCCTACAAAGTCATGTACTTGGATGGGCCTGACTCCACCAAGTTTGCTGCTAGCCCTACTGATCACGCGACGTTAATTCCTTTCCAGTACAACGCCGATACCCTGGGCTATCGTCCGGATCTCGTCGGTCGCACCATTGAAACCTGGGGTGAACTCTTCAATGAAGAATTCCGGGGTAAAACATCCATTCTGGACATTCCCCAAATCGGCATTATGGATGCGGCCATGGTCGCCGAGTCACTAGGCTTGATGACCTTTGCTGACAAAGGCAACATGACCCAAGCCGAGATTGATCAGATTACGGATATTCTCAAAGAGCAAAAAGCGGCGGGTCAGTTCCGAGCTTTCTGGAAAACTTTTGATGAATCCGTCAACCTGATGTCGTCGGGTGAAGTGATTCTGCAATCCATGTGGTCGCCAGCGGTTACTGCCGTTCAGTCCCAGGGAATTGAATGCGTTTACGCACCCTTGAAAGAAGGCTATCGCGGCTGGGGTGGCGGCGTTGGTCTGTCGAAAAACTTGGAAGGCATTCAGCTTGATGCCGCCTATGAGTATCTGAACTGGATGCTAGAGGGCTGGGTCGGTGCCTTCCTGGGTCGTCAGGGCTACTACAGCGCTGCGCCTGAACTGGCTAAGAAGTACATGTCCGATGCGGAATGGGCTTACTGGTACGAAGGTCAGGCAGCCCCTGAGGACATTGTGGATCCCTTCGGGAAAACGTTGGCGAAAACGGGTGCAACCCGTGACGGCGGTGCCTTTGCTGAACGCTTCGGTAAAATCGTCGTTTGGAACTCGACGATGAGCGAGAACACCTACCTCGTTCAGAAGTGGAATGAGTTCATTGCTTCCTAAGCATTAATGGGATGACCACGGTAAGGGGCATTGCTGATACTGGGGATGAATCGGCTCCAGTTTTAAGGTCTGCATAGCCCCTTGTTAATTGAGTCAATCCATACGTCATTGATACACAACCCTATTTACCAATTGTCTTGAGTTGTAATTTGTGGATCATCAGCGGTAGGATGGCAACCCGCTTTGACCCATGGTTGTCGCGATTTAACAATGAATGGCTCGGTGCTTTGAATCAGGTTTAGATTATGAGCCTGCTCTAGGCGGAGTCCTTGGGGCAGCAGGGTGGATGGCTTAATGAGAGTCGCTGACATTGGGATGGATAGGTGAGTGAGATTTTGTTGATCTTAACCATGTAAGGTTCAGGGCCAAGTTCAATCCGTTTCAGTTTGAGAGGACTGACACAAAAGCCTCACGTGCTCCACAAACATGAAGAGTATTCAATTCGAATCTGACTTATGACGTTAACCGCGTAGTCTGTAACGGCCTATTGTAAACCCGCACATTCATGAAGGATTTCGTTCCTGACTGTGGGCATCTTCTAAACTGAGAGGGCATTTCTAGAGGCATGGATTAGGTGAAGCTAGCGCTCATCATTCTGGGGTTGACGATCATTGGCATTGGCATAGTGGAAAGCGCCCTGCGGCTCATGTTCGGCTTTGGGACGCCGCCTCTCTACGTAGCGGATGCTCAAACGGGTTACCGTCTAGCACCCAATCAGCGCATCAAGCGGTTTGGCAATCGTTTAGAAATTAATCAATATTCCATGCGGGGCCCCGCGATCGCCCCCACCCCTGAGCGCGCGACTTTGCGCGTTTTGCTGCTGGGGGACTCCATCGCTAATGGGGGTTGGTGGACCGATCAGGCCGATATCCTCTCAGTGCAAATTCAGCAGCAGATTGCCCTGCCCCCATCCGGCGACTACCGTACGGTTGAGGTGCTAAACGCATCAGCCAATTCCTGGGGGCCTCGCAATGAACTGGCTTATGTGTCCAAGTTCGGCACCTTTGGGGCACAAGTGGTGGTGCTACTCCTGAACATGGATGACCTGTTTGCCACTGCACCAACTTCTTTAGCCGTGGGGCGCAGTCGGGCTTATCCCGCGCGACGTCCTCCCCTAGCTCTCATCGAAGTGCTCAATCGCCTCCAAAAGCCCCAGCCCATTCCAGAACTGGAAGCGGTCAATCAAGAAGGGGGCGATCGCGTCGGTGTGAATTTAGAGGCGATCCGCCAGATTCAGCGCTTGACCCAAGACAACAACAGTCAACTGTTGCTCGCCATGACACCGCTGCTGCGAGAAGTCGTCCCTCCCGGCTCACGGGACTACGAGCTTAAAGCCCGCGATCGCTTGACTACCCTCACTCAAACAGAAAACATTCCCTACATTGATTTTTTGCCCGCGTTTGAAACTGCCGCGAATTCGGAAACGCTCTATCGCGATCACATCCACCTCAGTGTTGAAGGTAATACCGTAGTCAGCCAAACCCTCAGCCAGGCCATTCAAGACGGGATCGTCAATTCGCCTGAAACAGACCGTGCAATCTCCGATGCGGTTCTGGATGACCCCTGGTAAACGGACAGACATCGTCAGCCAGTGAGAACGTTTACCACTCTTTGCCCCTTGAATAGCGAGTATCAGTGAGTCAGTTGATTCAACTACACTTGAGATATAGACCTAGCATTGATGGCATCAAACATGGGTACGCTTGTTTTGCCTAATCTCGAAGGCCGACAAATGGGGCAAGTCGTCACGAGTATTTCAATTGCGAATCGCATCGACCAGGTTTTACATCAGCGTGGTTTCATTGCGGCCAATGAGGTGCGATCACTCACAATCGAGAATGCGCTTGTTGATACCGGCGCTACGTTGCTTTGCTTGCCAGCAGCCATGATTGAGCAACTTGGCCTGATGCAAGAGGCCGTTATGAATGTCGAAACGACGGCTGGAGTCAAGCCCGGACGTATTTTCCGGGATGTCGATTTGCAAATTGGCGATCGCCGTGGCACATTTGACTGCTTGGAATTAACCGAGGTGAGCTATCCCCTGTTAGGGGTAACACCGTTGGAAATTTTGGGCCTTGAGCCCGATCTTCAAAAGCGCACACTACGATTTCTTCCCAGAACCTCCGAGCAAACCTATCTCAGCGTCTTGTAATCGTCATGACGAAGTCCCGCAGAACTAGCCGCCAATTCACTCCTGACTCCTGACTCCTGACTCCTGACTCCCAACGCGATAACTTCCTGCTTCAGCTAGTCACCCTTAGCTACCCCTTCCCCAAAACCTATGCCGACTTGAAAAAGCGAATTATTTCGCGGGCGTGTTCCAGAAACTGGCTGTCGGTACTCAGTTGGGCAATGGCATTGCGGGCTTCCTTGGCTAGACGCTCATGATCCGCTTGATTATCTACCCGGAGTTCCTCAACCCCAACCGCAAGCTGAGTCAGGTCTTGCCTTAAACCAGCTTGCATACGCTGTTGTTGCGTTGCCCAACTGTCGTCATGGGCCTCACGTTCAGCCGTATCCATGTTGAGCTGATAAGCAAGATTTTTGAGCAACACTTCCAACTCAACTAACCGTGACCGCAACTCCACGACATCCTCGCGGGGATATCTAATGCTTTTTTGGATCGATTGCAGTCGCTCAATCAAATACTGACAGAGGGCGATCGCGGGACGTAGCCCCGTCAACAGTAGTGTGGCAATTGAGCCGATATACCCCAACGTACTGACACCACCAACCGCTAGCAAATAGAGAATCAGCGCTGATCCGACGTGTAGCGCGAGGGCAATCCAGAGGGCACGACGCGCAATGCGCTCGGCATATCGTAGCTGTTCTCCTTCCACAACAATTTCGCGACGACGCGATTCAGCAGCTTCCATCAAGACTCGCTTAGCCGCAAAGTGAATATTCCAGGGAATGGTTACGATAATGAGCAGCCACCAAAAGCTAGCAATGCCGATCATCCAATCCAGTAAGCTACCCGCAGGAATATGCAGCCACTGCAGCACGCCAAATACCAGCAAGAGCAGTAGCGCTAGCAGAGAGGAAAAAATCAGAAATCCACTGATGTCTTTAGTATTCATAGAAGAACCTCGCGCATGGATGTGCCTATAATGGCCTTTGCCTAAGCGATGGCTCGCAGCCTTGTGACAATCACATAGACGACCCATGCCGTCAGGAATAGGCGCAGGTGTTGCTGATCCTCGCTACCCATTATCTAAACTTGGACTACACATCCACTGTTGATATAGATCCCCCTAACTCCCCTTGCAAAAGGTTACTAAGTACATATAAGTTCTGAACCTCTTGCTGTGCGGGCTTTCCCCACCCTTCGGGAAGAGCATAGCTCTACATCCCCCAACCCCTTCGCCCAGAACGGACGAAGGGGAACCGGAAAGCCTTGTCTGGCCTCCCCCTCGCCCATTGTTGGGAGAAGGGGACTGAGGGGGTGAGGGCCAAGATGTGTGTACAAGGGGGCGGCGACAGTGGGGGATGCTCGATCGGTAGCGCTATCACACCTAATTGGTATTGGGTCAGGCAACCGTAAAGTGCCGCAGTTTGTTAGGAGGACAGCAACCTTGAAGTCAGATGTCATCAGGACTGAGGTGCTCGTGGTCGGTGGGGGGACTGGCGGTACAGCCGCCGCGATCCAAGCAGCCCGCCAAGGCGCTCAAACGCTACTGGTGAGTGAATTTGCCTGGCTGGGCGGCATGTTGACAGCAGCTGGGGTAGCCGCTCCCGATGGGAATGAATTGCTGGCCTGGCAGACGGGACTGTGGGGTGCCTTTTTGCGCGAACTGCACCACCGTCAGGCAGGCGGGTTGAACCATGCTTGGGTGAGCTTTTTCACCTATGAACCAAAGGTGGGTGCTGCCATTTTTGCCGATTGGGTAGCAGCCTTGCCGAATTTGCATTGGGTATCGGGCCAAACCCCCCAGGAAGTTTTACGACAGGGCGATCGCGTTGTCGGTGTCCGGTTTGAGGAACTGACCGTTCACGCCCAGATTACAGTGGATGGTACCGAACTCGGTGATCTGCTTGCCCTTGGCGATGTGCCTTATCGCTGGGGATGGGAAAACCGTGCCGCTTTTGACGAACCCAGTGCGCCCGGATCATTGACCGACCCGCAGGATCCGCTTTATTCACTGGTGCAAGCTTACCCGGTGCAATCGCCAACATGGGTCGTGCTCCTCCAAGATTACGGTAAGGGACAGCAGGCCCCCGCCATCGCACCCACCTCAGCCTATGACCCCAGTCAATTTGAAGGTGCGTGGTCAGGCTACGGGGAAGCAACCTTCCTCACTTACGGTCAACTGCCTCAGCAGCAGTACATGCTCAATTGGCCTCAAAAGGGGAATGACTATGGCGAGGACCTAAATCGTTTAATGCAGGGAAAAGCAGCTCAAGAGGAATGGGCGCAAGCCGCGATCGCCCACAGTCAGAACTTTGCCCACTTTATCCAGACCAATTTAGGCGATCGCTACGGTCTCGCCGAGCAGGCATTCCCACAACTAACGAATACTGTGGGGGGAGGAGCCTTTGCCCTACATCCCTATTACCGCGAAAGTCGCCGCGTCATCGGGCTCAAGACCGTGACGGAGCAAGATCTTCTACCGCAAGTAGGAGGACAGGTGGCAGCATTACCCGTCAACGCGCAGGGAGCAGTCAGTGCGATCGCGATCGGTAACTATCCCAACGATCATCACTACCCTGGCTTCAAAATGCCCCTAACTTCCAAGTCAATGCGTTGGGGGGGACGATGGACAGGCACACCGTTTGCAGTGCCCTATGAAGCTTTAATTCCCGCTACAGTAGATGGCCTGCTGGTCTGTGAAAAAAATATATCGGTTTCCCATATTGCGAATGGGGCCACGCGTTTGCAGCCGATCGTATTAGGCCTAGGACAGGCGGCTGGGATGGCAGCAGCACTTTGCATTCAACACATCTGCCAACCGCGAGAGTTATCGGTCAGAACGCTACAAAGCTCACTGATTCAAGACGCTCAAGCACCTGCAGCAGTGATTCCGCTGTTTGATAGCCTGCCCCAGCATAGCGATTGGTGTACTCAGCAGCAATATTATCTCCAATCACCAGAGCACTATCCGCTCAATGGCTACGCCCATGGCCATCCCCACCGGAGAACCAATCTTTCTGTATCGAAGCAGCTCCCAGTGTCCCTTGCTACCTTCCAGGGCATCCTACAGTTCACCCAAACAGGAACAGCTTGGCAAGCACATCTTCAGATTTCCGAGGCGAGACGCTTGAATCTGGTGACGTTAGCCCCTGATATGCACCAACAAATATCAGCACTCAAACAAAATCAATCCATTACCGTCAGCGGCGTGCTGAATGGGTTTGCAGGCTGGCTTCAAGCTGTAGAGATTACTTAAAGATACTGGGTTAAGCGCATATACGGACACAAACCATCCTGAAGCAGCGCTTGACCACCTGAAACATGGATCAGAAGCACACAGAGGGGGCTCTAGTCCATGTTTTATTTATTCAATCACTTAACCCGCAGTCTCTTGATAACTGCTGCACTTGGCTACTGTAGCATAGCTGCATTTGCCTCGGGTGCCGCATTACTGACAAATGAAACTGATCCTGACAATGGAACTGAGCATCGAGGTAGCGGTCGTTTATATACGCAAGTTCTACCAGCCTTAGACTCGTTGTCAATCGTGGCACATCGAGGCAGTGGCCGTATTGATGAAGATGTTGCAGCCTCTGACAGCATCACAGCCTACCGAGGCAGCGGTCGCATTACGCCAGAAGAACCAGCAATGCTTACTGAATGGGTATAGAAAGTAGGCAGCTGGTGCACCAGTGGCCTACTTTTTTAAGCCCAGGCCCTATCAAAGCCTTGAACCTTCAAACTATGGCCTCCACACACGTCCTGACTCATAATTTTTACTAGCATCCGTTGGACACCTGTGTGATGGTCGGAAAGAGTCCAGAGTAAGCCTTGTAACTGTGTCAGCGTTCTGCAACAGGAATAGCTGTCTGGTCTGGCGGAAGTCGCAAAAAACACGTATAAGTTGTAGCATCGTTAGCGATTCCGTCAGTAAGTTGCTTGCTAGTCCCAGCGGTGAAACCATTGGGAAATTTTTAGAGCAAAGGAGCTGATTAAAGGCTAATTTGCTAGGCTACGCGCCTTTGCTCAGAGAAACCTTATTGACGGTATGGGTGACGAAGTATGTGGGATCCGTCTATTTCCGTGACGAGTGATATGGATTTAATCCGTCAATTAAGCCCCAGCGCGATGGATCAGATCTTGCTGTATCTGGCATTCAGCGCGATGCGTACGGGTGGACATCGCCATGGGGCTTTTTTGGATGCGGCAGCAACCGCTGCTAAGTGCGCCATCTACATGACCTACGTCGAGCAGGGTGAAAACCTGCGGATGACTGGGCATCTGCATCATATTGAGCCCAAGCGCGTGAAGGCGATTGTCGGTGAACTGCACCAAGCATTGACCGAGGGACGACTGCTGAAAATGCTGGGTTCTCAAGAGCCCCGCTATTTGATTCAGTTTCCCTATATATGGCTGGAGCGTTATCCCTGGCAGTCCGGTAAGTCGCGGATTGCAGGCAGCAACCTAACGCTAGAAGAAAAGCATCATTTGGAGAGCAAGCTCCCGGATACCATTCCTGACGCTCAGTTAATTACGTCTTTCCAATTCATGGAGTTGATTGAATTTCTCCATGAGCGATCGCAGGAAGATTTCCCCTCCGATCGCCATACTGACCTCAGCGAAGCCCTAGCCGAGCATATTCGTCGTCGGCTGATTTACTCCGGCACAGTTAGTCGCGTTGACTCTCCCTGGGGCATGCCCTTCTACGCCTTGATGCGTCCTTCCTATTCGCCAGCTGACCAGGAAGAGCGGACGTACATCATGTTGGAAGACACCGCTCGCTATTTTCGGATGATGCGGGAGTGGGCCGAACGGAAGGGCAACACCATCCGGATTTTGGAGGAACTCGACATTCCGCCTGAAAAGGTCGACGCAGCACTCGCAGAACTCGACCACACGATTCGTGCTTGGGCCGACAAGTATCACGAACTGGGGGGTCAGCCGACGGTCTTGCAAATGACGGTGGGGCAACCCGAGTCAACGGAAACGGAAGCGACCGACCGATCGGAAGCCTGAGGGATTGGTGTGAAGATTCAGCCCTCCACTCCGCACTCATGGCTCCTTTGACCATCCCAACGCTGACAGACCACTCGTCAGGAGTAGAAGTATCCTGGGTGATTGTCCGAGGTGGCGCAAAACGCTAGTCTACGGAGGCAGCTTTGCAGCGTAACCGGGGTTGGCTCATGATCATTGCTCAAATTTCTGACCTGCATGTGCAACCGCCAGGCGAGAAAGCTTACGGCATTGTTGATACCAATACTTTTTTACAGCGGGCCGTCGAGCAGCTTAATCGGCTCACGCCGCAACCTGATTTGGTCATTGCGACAGGCGATTTGGTGGATGAGCGCACTGAACCCGAGTATCGTATGCTGCGCGAACTGTTACAGCCGCTGCGATCGCCCCTCTATTTTGTGATGGGCAACCACGACGATCGCGCAGCCTTTCGGACAGTGTTTCCCGATTTGCCCTACATGCCTGCCACAGGGTTTGTACAGTACGTCCTGGAGGATTATCCAGTGCGGCTGATCATGCTGGATACGCTGGTAGACGGTGAAGGTTACGGCGATATGGATGACGCGCGGTTACAGTGGCTGGCAGCACGGTTAGCGGAACAACCCCACAAGCCGACCCTTTTGTTCATGCACCATCCTCCCTTCGCTACAGGGTTACGGGGGATGGATCGCCTGCGGTGTCGGGGCCATGAAGCACTCGCGGCGATTGTGAGCCAGTATCCCTGTATTCAGCGGGTAGCCTGTGGCCATCTGCATCGCTCGATTCAGACAATCTGGGCAGGAACCTTGGGCAGCATTGCCCCCAGTGTCGCCCATCAAGTCGCGCTGAAACTATCCACGGACGCCCCACCAGCCTTTGTCATGGAGCCACCCGGCTTCCAGTTACACCTTTGGGATGAGGCTACGGGACTGACCACTCACACGGCTTTTGTAGGAGATTTTCCCGCCTATTCTTACATCACTAAAGAAGCGATCGCCCTCTACGCCTGACCAGGTTATGCATAGGGTCATGAGCCCTTGCACAAAGTCAATTGCCTGGAAAGACTACAATAAATTCCACACACAGTCTGGGTGCATCGCCATTGCTCGTTCCACCGGGACAAAATGGCCAAGCCATTGGTCTGTGTGCTCAGCAAACCTGTGATTCGCAATGCTTTAGCCGTTGCGACTAAAACGACAACTCTGCCAGGCATGGGACAAAAACCACAGCTACTGTCGTCAAATTTATGGAAGGCGCGACTATCGCGACGTATTGTCTTTTGGGTTTTCGTCAGCATTATTCTGATTGAAGCCATCATCCTAGTGCCTTCTGTCATGCGGCGGGAGCGAGAGCTCTTAGAATATTTGCGGGCCCTATCTTCCACCAATGCTGAAGGGGTGCTCAGTACTAAGGGTGACCTCGACACCATCACCGACGCCGAACTTCTCGACTATCTAGAAACCTTACGGAACAACGACGTCGTTCTCGGGGGTGCCCTATATCGGGCCGATCAAAGCCTCGTCGGTACGTTTGGCGAAGTTCCCGAACTAACCCTCACGGCGGAACAGCGATCGCGCCAAGATCGCTATAACCGTCGCACCCAACGCTATGATGCGCTGTGGCAGATGTCGCCCCTCCAAGACCGCTATCAGCTCATCATTCGCCATGATGCCTCTGGGGTCGGTCGCGAGTTCTACAACTTCATTGGGCGCATTACGGGCTTAGTGTTCATCATCTCGGTCTTTGTGACTGGGGCCACCATGATCGTGCTGGAGCGCTTGGTGATTACTCCCGTGCTGGCACTCCGTCGTGATTTACGCCAAGCGGGGCAGTCCCTCCGCCAAAATCAAGACGCGCGATCGCTGCCGTTTGAATCGGTGCAGGTGGGTGCGTTACGGCAAGACGAACTCGGCGACGTGATTATGACCTTTGCCGAAATGGTCAATCAGGCAGGTACTGCGATTGCTGAACGGGATCAGGCCGAAGCCGATCTGCGTCTCTCCGAAGAGAAGTTTTCTAAGTCTTTCCACAACAGCCCGAACCCGATGACCCTCAGCACCCTTAAAGAAGGGCAGCTTTTAGAAGTCAACGATAGCTTTCTGGCGCTGTATGGCTTAGAACGAACGGCTGTAATCGGTCAAACGAGCAACAGCCTCGGGCTGTGGGCCAATACCCGCGATCGCGATGAAATGCGCGAAACGCTCACGCAACAGGGCTTTTTACTTAACCAGGAATATCAGTTTCGGACAGCCAACCAAGCGCTGCGTACGGTCTTGTTTTCGGCTGAAACGGTGAAAGTCAATGGTGAGTGCTGTATTCTTGCCGTGACCAACGACATCACCGATCGCAAAATTGCCGAAGAGGCCCTGCGGGAAAGTGAGAATCGATTCCGCACACTGGTTGAACAGGCGACCGATGCCCTGTTTGTCGTGGACAACAGCGGCCAATTCATCGACGTGAATCAGGAAGCTTGCCACACCCTTGGGTATACCCGTGACGAATTACTACGGTCCTCTGTTGCCGATATTCAAAAAGACGTGACGATAGAGGAGCTGGCTCAGGATGGGGCCATCCGTCTAGGGCAGCCGGTGACGCGGGAAGGCATTCATCAGCGTAAGGATGGCAGCCAGTTCCCCGTGGAAGTGCGTATCGGACGGATCGAGATTAGTGGACGCTCTGTGTTGTTGGCCTTGGCGCGCGACATCACGGAACGTAAACAGATGGCGCAAGCCCAGGCTCGCTTAGCCGAAATCGGTGAACTGGCCGCCATGATTGTTCATGAGGTACGGAACCCCCTCACAACAGTTTTGATGGGGCTCCACGCTTTTGCCAAGATGGAACTGCCAGAGCGGGCCCAAATGCGTTTGGGGTTTGCCCTAGAGGAGTCGGAGCGGCTCCAGCGACTCCTGAATGAAATTTTGATGTACGCCCGCGAGCAAACATTAGAGCTCGCACCTCTCGATTTGAGCCCTTTTTTGACCACACTGTGTGAAGAGTTCTGCCATCAGCCCGTTGCCCTAGAGCGCCATTTACAGACTGCGGGATTTGAACGGGAATGTAACATCATGGGCGATCGCGATCGGCTCAAGCAAGTGTTCATCAATTTGCTTAGCAATGCCTGCGAAGCGGTGACCGCTGGTGAAACGATCCGGTTCTCTCTAACCGAAAAAGATCACCTTGTCGTGATTCAGGTACACAACGGTGGCGATCCCATCCCTCCCGAGATTTTGCCCAAGCTGACAACCCCATTTTTTACGACGAAATCTTCGGGGAATGGGTTGGGGCTAGCCATCACCCGCCGCATCATTGAAGCGCACCGAGGCACTTTTCACATTACCTCTACCCAAGAAACGGGCACAATCGTGACCGTGCGGCTACCACAACAGGCTCCTTAAGCCGCTGAATGCTCCGAAGGGGTACGCGTTTTTTGCAGATGATGCGCAATCATCCCTAACAGCTCTTTGGGGACAAAGGGCTTCACCAAATAGCCATCGGCACCCGCAGCTAACCCCGCGCGCACATTGTCCTCACCGGCCATCGCCGATACAAACAGGATGGGCTGCTGGTAGCCTTCTGCCCGTAACCGCTGACAAACCTCAAGGCCGCTGAGCCCTGGCAGATGCCAGTCTAACAGTACGAGGTTGGGAGCACCGGCTTTAATGGCTGTTAAGGCCGCTTCCCCGGTGGAATATTGACTGACTTGGTAGCCGCCTTCCGCTAAGTCCATCCCCATGAGCTGGGCATGGGGGAAGTAATCTTCAACTAATGCAATATGAGACATGATTGCGAGTCATCTACCAGGAAACACACAACAAACTAACCTTCACTTTTAATGCTGCCCTACAGACCTGAAGGGAGTCTGATGTTTTCCTGAGAGCTCGTCGTGACGTCATGCAGCCACTTGAGTCGGGATCATTCTAGAGTGTCTACGTCTTCCGATAGAGAACCCAGCTCTGCTTCCAAAGCCTCTAAGTTATTCATGAGTTCAGTCAACTCGATTTGCTCGGTCTGTCGAGTTTGCTCAATTTGATTTAGCAAGCTAGCAAGGCAAGCATCCATGGCAGCGGCAAATTCATAACGCGTTACCAATTCGTCCCCACGAAAGGTACCATCCGGGTAGCCTGCTAGGCAGCTATAGTTATCGATCAAGTTGGTGACTGCCGAGGCAGCCCAGTGATCAGGGCGGACATCCACTAAGGGAAAACCCAAGGTTGTCTCCGCTAGGATGGGGACGCTCACAACTGCCGGTGAGACTAGGGGGACTGCGATATCTGTAGCTGCCGATCGCTCACCCTCCAGGATGCCTGAAACGTTTGGGCTCGGTTCACTCGCGATCGCGCCCGATGCCCCCAGCCCTAGGATGAGTATTGCTTGCCAGAAACGTTGCCACATCACCACTTGCTCTCCCAATCACTTGAGTTTAGAAACACGGCAAGGCCATAGCGTATCGCCATAGCACTTCACACTGACTGCCTGACAATTCCACCTTACCGTCTAGTTCCAGAGACGTCGGTGAGATAGCCAGAGTTCTGATGCTTGTCATCGACTATGTAAAGAGCATTCTGATTTTTAGTTGCAAGCGAATACCTACGATCCAGAATTGTTTGTCATGCCAATTTCTCGCAAGTTTTTAGCTGGATCTTTGCCCTTTCTATATTCACCTCAGCAATGACGGCTTTGACAGAATCATTCAGAGAACATGTCAGGTTTGCAAATTCCTGAATAGCCCTCATCCCCCAACCCCTTCTCCCAATATTGGGAGAAGGGGAGCAAGCATTTTGAAGTCCCTCTCCCAAGCTTGGGAGAGGGACTTAGGGTGAGGGTTCGCAAGTGACATGCTCCCATCATTCACGTTGAAGACTTGATTGGGATGATCAACAACCGGAAAAATTTGTGATCTATGCAATAGATTCAGATACCACTGTCTTGCCGGTGATTGCGATCGCCCGTTTCACCCGTTTCCTATTGACCAGTAATATCGGCCGCCTGAAGATCCAGCGATCGCGAGCCACCGAAACGCTTTCAGGTCTGGCGTCTTCAGCCCCAGACGCGGCCAAGCAAACGATTGCCGAAGGTGCTTGAAAATTTGTTAGGCCCGATGTCCTACACCTGCTCAGGGTCAATCCCCAGTTCGCGGAGTCGAGCGGCTAAGCGATCAGCACGTTGACGTTCCCTATCAGCTTGCTCCTCGGGACTGGCAACCAAGACTCCCTCAGCGGTAAAAAAGCGTAACTGGTTAGCATCAATCCCCAAAAACAGCCCTAGCTGTTCACTCCAGCGCCAACCTTCCGGCGTTACAGGAATCGGTTGGTAAACACCATCGAGCAAATGAAAACCAGCAAACTCAAGGCTGTAAGGATCAAACCAGAAATAGTCAGGGGTCCGAAAAATATCCTGATAAATTTGCTTTTTCAAACCGCGATCGGTCTCAGCTGTTGACTCCGAGAGTAACTCAATGATGATGTTGGGATACTGACCGCCCTCTTCCCAAACAACCCAGCTTTTGCGAGGCTTACGCTCAGTACCTAAAACGACAAAAAAGTCAGGACCTCGAAAGTCTTCCGATTTAAGTTGGTTAGGACTGTAATAGACCGTGAGATTCCCCGAAACATAAAAGTCTTGCCGATCTTGCCAAATCGATTTCAAGAGGCGAATCAACAAATCGATCTGATCGCGGTGCAAATCCGTTTCCAAGGGAGGTTCGTTACTGTAGAGGTCACCCGGCGGAAAGATAATGGTCTCAGCTAATGTCTGTCCCGATTGGACTTGAGTCGTTTTAGTCGTTGGGGTAGACATAGATAACAACCGCCATCGTAATTAGCTTTCAGTGTAGCAATGGTCGTTAATGCAAGTGCTATCCTCTATGGGGTGATTGGCTACCCATACATCTCGTAGATCATAAGGTTCATGATGCGACTTCGCCGCTGGCTGACTCAATTCCTACTCATGATATTCACGCTGAGCCTGGTGATTGCCTGTGCGGGTGGAGGCTCAAATGGCAACACGATTCGAGTAGGCTCTAAGGATTTTACGGAGCAGCTGATTCTTGGGGAAATTTATGCCCTGGTTTTAGAAGATGCTGGCTTTACCGTTGAGCGCAAGCTCAATCTAGGCGGTACGCCTGTTGCGCAAGCGGCCCTCGAAAGTGAGGAAATTGACCTGTATCCCGAATACACGGGCACGGGATTACTCACAGTGTTAAAGGAACCTGCGAACAGTGACCCGGAGGCGGTGTACGCAACGGTTTCTAGCCAGTATAAGGAACAGTTTGATTTAGTCTGGCTCAAGCCAGCGCCCATGAATAATACCCAAGCGCTGGCGATGACCCAGGAAAAGTCAGCTGAATTGGGTATCACGACCATTTCCGACTTTGCGAGCCAAGCGGATACCCTCACCCTAATTGGGCCACCCGAATTTGAAGTTAGGGAAGATGGTTTACCAGGCTTGAAGACCGCCTACGGCGACTTCCAGCTCCAAGCCTACAAACCTGTAGAACCGGGACTGCGGTATCAGGGACTCGTGGATGGGGAAGCGGATGTGGCCGTGGCCTTTGGTACAGATGGTGAGATCAGCGCCTTTGATTTGGTGGTGCTTGAAGACGATCAGCAGCTTTTTCCGCCTTATCAAGTGGCTCCGGTAGTTCGTCAAGCCTTACTCACCGCCAATCCTGAAGTCGCTACGGTTTTAGATGAATTGTCCCCCGTTCTCACCAATGAAGTGATGCAGGGGCTTAATTACCGCGTCTCCGGCGAAGGCGAAGAACCGGCCGATGTAGCGCAAAGCTTTTTAGAAGAATATGGCCTGCTTGAGGCAGACTCCTAGGATTGTTACAGCCAGCCTATGGGCACTATTCGGTTCGAGCAGGTTACCTTACAATTTCCCCGAGCATCGCGTGCAGCGGTAAAGGGCGTGAGTGGTGAAATTCACGCTGGCGAACTCGTTGTGATTCTAGGGCCATCCGGCTGTGGCAAAACAACCCTGCTGAAAATGGTGAACCGCCTGTATGAGCCAACCGCAGGCCGTATTTGCATTGATGGTCAGGATATTCGCCGCATCCAAACCACAGCTCTGCGCCAAAAAATTGGCTATGTCATTCAACAATCCGGACTGTTTCCCCACATGACCGTGGCGGCAAATGTGGCGATCGTGCCGCGTCTCCTGAAGTGGCCGCCACCCAAAATCCAGGCTCGGGTTGATGAACTGCTGCACTTGGTTCAATTACAGCCGGGGGATTATCGCGATCGCTATCCGGCTCAGCTATCCGGTGGGCAGCAGCAGCGGGTCGGCATTGCCCGTGCCTTGGCAGGAGAGCCTGAGTACATGCTGATGGACGAACCTTTTGGGGCAATCGATGCCATTACGCGCCGCGACCTGCAAACTGAGATCCTGCGTTTACAGCAACAGCTCCAGAAAACGATTCTCTTTGTCTCCCACGATGTGGAAGAGGCCCTGCGGCTAGGCGATCGCATTCTGATCATGCGGGAAGGCACGATCGCCCAGTTTGATACGCCGTTGAAGCTGCTCACTCAGCCTGTAGACAACTTTGTTCACACGCTATTGGGTGCAGGCGATCGCTTGCGCCAGTTGGGTCTCTTGTCGGTCACCTCGGTGATGGTGGATTTGCCGATGGGACAGGATGCAACGCTAGATAAGCCCACCCTTGTACGACAGGCTAGCCTGCGAGACGCCCTCTCTTTGATGCTGCAAACGGGTTCCCAAGAACTGACCGTTCTCGATCAGGATCAACCCGTTGGCTGGCTCACCCTGGAGCACATTCGTGCATCGGCGATGGAGGCGCAACCCGCGTGAGCTATCTGCTCAATGAGCCTGGCGTCGTGATGCAGCTCCTCCTCCAGCATCTGCAGATGGTGGGGGCAACCCTTTTGTTCGCCGTACTCATTGCAGTCCCTCTGGCTCTAGTCGTCACCCGCTATCGCTGGCTGTCAGTCCCCATCCTCGGTAGCCTCAGCATTATCTATACGATCCCAAGCTTGGCCCTCATTATCTTTTTGGTGCCGCTGCTTGGCCTCAATGCCCGCTCGGTGATTATGGCGATGGTGCTCTATACCCAGGTCATTCTGGTGCGCAATCTCACCGTAGGGCTCACGGGGATTGATGGAGCGGTGCTGGAAGCCGCAAAAGGGATGGGGATGAATCGCTGGCAGTGCTGGTGGTGGGTTGAGGTTCCCCTGGTTTTGCCAGTCTTTCTCGCTGGGGTCAGAATTGCCACCGTTGTTTCCATTGCGATCGCTACCATTGGCGCTAAGTTCAATGCGGGGGGCTTAGGGACGCTCCTCTTCGACGGCATTCAAACCAATCGCTTGGACAAAATTTGGGCAGGGGCGATCGTGGTGTCCCTGCTAGCGTTTGCTACCAATAGCCTGCTGCAATGGCTAGAAAAGGCGACCAATCCGCTCATTCAAACACAGGCGACCACAAAGCGCTGAGTTAATCTGTGGGAAGGCATTTTCAGTAGTTTCCTATGGCAAGTCGTCTCTGGAAGTTTTTGACCACCGATATCCGAGAATTAGCCTCCCTGGATGCGGTGGATAGCACGGCTGATGCCGCCGATGCAGTGCTGGGACTGGCCGAAGCTCTGGCGGAAGAAGGCCCGCAAATCGCGCAGCTGGCCCCGTTAGTGAATCAACTGGATTCGTTGTTGGATGCCTTAAACTCACCTTTCGGTAAGCTGGTGGGTGCCAGCCTCCCCTTCATCTCCATTGCCACGGGACTGCTGCGGTTTTATCTCGAAACAACTCAATCAGAACCGACGTTAGCGCAGTCAGTGGCGTTACTGAGCCAAGCAGCGTATCTCGAAAGCTTCAAGGAATTCATTACCCGTCAATCGCCCCAAAACCAACAAGCCTTAATGGCCGCTAGCCAAAAGAAGCCGTCGCCAACGCTCAACTCAGCGATGAAAGCCCTTGCCGCGTTGGAACTCACTGACAAAGATGCCCGCTTCGCCACCCTGTACTTTCATCAGTCAGCGCTAGCTACAGCCTTTAACCAAGCCCTCCAAGCAAGACTTGAGCACATCGGTATTGACCCCGCCAAGGCGCTCAAGATTGCCGAACTCGTGGCACGAAATACCGATAAACATATGCGCATTGCCATTGCCGAAGCGGGCGATCAGGTGCAGCGCATTACCGAGTGGTATCGCGTCGGAGGGGATGCCGTCTTTGAGAAGTACCTCAGCATCGATACCTACCTGGAGGAGTGGATTGCCCCGCGCCCCCACGAAAACGTATTTGCTGAACCCTTTACCTTCAAAGACATTTACGTGCCGCTCAAAGCGCATCCCCTGACAAAAAGTGGAGATTACGACGGATGGAAGAACCCAGTTGTCCTAGATGAATGGATCAAGCTAAAGCTCCATAGCGATAACCAGAAGGATAAGGTCCTTTTTATTCAGGGTGGGCCAGGACGTGGCAAAAGCGTTTTTTGTCGTATGTTTGCCGATTGGGTACGACGTCACGAACATCCTCGCTGGACACCGATTTTGATTCGCCTGCGGGATGTATCGGTGCTGTCCCGCGACTTTGAGGAAACCCTGGCGAAAGCGGTGGATCGGGACTTCGCCAAAACCGACTCCGGCTGGCTCACAGATCGCAACGTCAACTTCCTGTTCATTCTGGATGGCTTTGATGAACTGCTGATGGAAGGCCGCACTAGCGGCGGCCTCGACCACTTTCTCGATCAGGTAGGACGGTTTCAGGAGCAGTGTGCGCGGAACTCGGAAAAGGGGCATCAGGTGCTGATTACTGGCCGAACTCTAGCACTGCAAGTCATTGAAAGCCGGATGCCAGACAACTTGGCGCGGGTAGAAATCCTGCCAATGGATAATGAAATTCAACAGCAGTGGTTTGAACGCTGGAGCCAACTGATTGGCCAGGATAAACCACATTTTATGGACATTTCGCATGATAAACGTTTGCCAGAACGATTGCGGGAACTAGCACGAGAGCCATTGCTGTTGTACTTGTTAGCCGCTATGTACCGTGATGATGAGCTGCGGTTGGACATGTTTGCAGGAGCCAAGGGTGCAAAGGCCAAAGTCCTTATCTACGAGCGCACCCTAGATTGGGTCCTCACGAAACAGCGGGCCGAGAGACATCACCGGAAGGAAGAAACCTCAGCAGTTACTCAGGACACCGAGGCCCATGACTTAAACCCCAACATCACGGAGCTGGCACCAGAAAATCTCCGACGCATTTTGCAGGAGGCAGGACTCTGTGTGGTGCAATCCGGTATGGAATTTGTGCGAATCAAGACGATTGAGATGCGTTTACAGCAGGATAGTGCTGCGAAACAATTTTTGGCAGAAGCTCAGCGACGACTAAAAACTGACGATACACCGCAAAAAACTGACGATACCCCCCTCCGCAATGCCCTAGCTGCGTTCTACCTCCAGGAAGGACGACAGGGCGAAGGCTCCATTGAGTTTGTCCACAAAAGTTTTGGCGAGTTCTTATGTGCCGAGCGGATCGTCAATGGCCTGATCGATATCTGTCAGCCAAGTCGCAACCGGGAATACGACATCGATGATCCTGCCTTTTGCTGGCTGATGTACGACCTGCTCGGTTGCCATGTCCTCACGCCCGAAATTGTGGAATACCTGACCGCTCTACTCACCAAGCATCCCGAGTTTGAACCGCAGAAACTGCACCAACGCCTCTACGACTTCTACTGGCGCTGGAGTGAGGGGGAATTCATTGACGCGCCTCCGGAGAACTTACCTCAACAAAAAATGCGCTTGCTGCGTGAACGAACACCGGATCGAGAAGAGCGATTAGGGCAGCGCCAGGTGGATGTCTACACCGGACTCAACCTCATGATTCTGTTGTTTGAGCTGCATCGCTATGGTTTACCCAGCTTAGGGTCAACCTCAGCACAAACACCAGAAGCGACTGAACGGCCCCAATCCACCCTGGAATTTAACCCTTGTCAACATCCCACCAACAGTGATGTCGTTGACGAGGAGAGACTACGCCGACTGATAGGTATCAGTCACTGCTTAGGCGTGTCAGCCTTCCAGCAGCTTCTCAGCTCTTTTCTGCACTATACGAACCTCCGTGACGCCGACCTCAGTTCCGCCGACCTCCGTGACGCCGACCTCCGTGACGCCGACCTCTGTTACGCCGACCTCCGTGACGCCGACCTCAGTTCCGCCGTCCTCCGTGACGCCGACCTCCGTGACGCCGTCCTCCGTTCCGCCGACCTCCGTTCCGCCGACCTCCGTTCCGCCGACCTCTGTTCCGCCGACCTCTGTTCCACCGACCTCAGCGACACCGACCTCCGTTCCACCGACCTCAGTTCCGCCGACCTCAGTTCCGCCGTCCTCCGTGCCGCCGACCTCCGTGCCGCCGACCTCCGTTCCGCCGTCCTCCGTTCCGCCGTCCTCAGTGACGCTGACCTCCGTAACGCTGACCTCAGCGACACCGACTTAACAAGAACGAAGTTATCCGACGAATACGGCACCATCCAATGGAATGAAGACACTAACTGGAACGGCGTGAAGGGATTGGCGAGTGCGATTGGGGTGCCGGAGGCGTTGAAGCGGCAGTTGGGACTGTAAGGGTGTGGGGGTGGATGGGTAGATGGGCTTCGACGTGAGCGCTCAGCCGAACGGTGGATGGGTGGATGGGTGATGTTTTAGTTGTGGACTGAGCCGATACTTTAGAATTCTGGCTAGTAATACTAGCTAGTATTACTAATCTGGATCACTGCTGTTGAGGCTCGTTCCATGACCCTTGCTCTGTATCACTGGACAGTGGATCGCTACCACACAGCGCTAGATGCTGGAGTCTTTGATAACCAAGCTGTTGAGCTTCTGCGCGGAAATTTAGTCGTTATGGCTCCCGAACGTGAACCTCATGCCTGCTACAGCAGTACGGGTGCAGAGTACTTGCGTCAGTGTCTGGGCGATCGCGCGGCGGTGCGAGAAACCAAACCCATTACGTTGCCTAATGATTCTGAGCCCATTCCCGACATCGCGATCGTGCGGTCGCCCCTGCGGCGTTATTTAGACCATCATCCTTACCCAATGGATATCTTTTGGCTCATCGAATACGCCAACACGACCCTAGTCAAGGATTTAGGTGAGAAGAAGGATACCTATGCCGACGCTGGTATTTTGGAGTACTGGGTCGTGGATTTACAGAACCGTCGACTTCGGGTCTTTCGTGATCTTCAGACAGGAATCTATCAGGCTGAGCGGAGCTTAACTCAGGATCTGGTTTCACCTCTCGCCTTTCCCGATATCACGTTAGAAGCGCAGCGATTGTTTAGCTGATGGAGCTAGCGGCAAGCAGATTTACAATAGAGTTAGTCTTTGCAGGGAAGGCATAGTAATAATGCTGGCTCCAGCCGAACTGGCCGACTTAATGCCAGATGCCACCCAACTAGAGCGCAATGAACCAGAAATGGCGAGTTCGCTGCATTATGCTCAACTGGCGCTGCTGGTTGTGTTTTTAGAGTGGCTGTGGCGCGATGGTCAAGGACCGGCCTCAAGCGGCCAACGCACTGACTTCTTTATTGGGGCGAACCTGACAATCTACTTCAGCCGCGAACAGCTGAAAAACAAAGACTTTCGTGGCTCGGACTTTTTCCTGATCAAGAACACGGTGAAGCGTCCGGAGCAGGGTGAGTTGATCCCCACACCAGAAGAAGCGGCAGTTCAAGCGAGCGATCGCGCGGCTCGCTTAGCCGCCCAGCTCAAGGCGGCGGGCATTGAGCCGGCAGTGTAGTAGATTCGCCAAGGCTGAAACAATAGACGCCAAGGAGGCACGCGAGGCAGGTGAGCCATCCCGATCATCTTGAATTAGCAGACACCAGCGCTGATCAATTATCAACATAGCGATCGCCCCCGGCACATTACGGTTTTTCAAGAATATTCCTCAAGCAGATAAATCTCTTTCACGATGAAGCCATAGATCCGAATAACCCAAAGGCCGTTTCACACGGGTTTTACGCTAAATGGACTCTCTACTGACCAATACCGCCATGCTGTCACGTCTCCAGTTTGCCGTGACCGCTATCTTTCATATGCTTTGGCCTGTACTGACTACAGGCATGGCTATCTATCTCATCGTGATTGAGGGGCTGTGGCTCAAAACCCGGAACCCCACTTACTACCACCACGCTCGTTTTTGGGCCAAGCTCTACGTGCTGAACTTCGGGATTGGCGTAGCGACAGGCTTACCGATGGCATTCCAGTTTGGCTTGAACTGGGCACCATTCTCCGAATCCGTAGGGGATTTCTTCGGCACGGTGCTCGGCTTTGAGGGCACCATGGCTTTCATGCTAGAGGCCAGTTTCCTCGGCATTATGCTGTTTGGCTGGAAGCGGGTACCGCCGATCATCCACTTCCTATCCACCATTCTGGTCGCCATTGGGGCGAACCTTTCCACTTTCTGGATTTTGTCTGCCAATTCCTGGCTTCAGACCCCAGCAGGCGGCGTGTTTGAGAATGGCAAGTTTGTGGTGCAGGACTACTTTAAGGCGATCGCGAATCCGTTCATGGTCAACAGCTTCTTGCACATGTTCTTCGCCACGCTGGAAACTTCCCTCTTTGTCATCGGGGGTATTAGCGCCTGGTATCTGATCAACAAGCGGAATCCTGAATTCTTCACCAAGTCGTTGAAAGTCGTACTGGCCACGCTTTTTGTGGTAGCGCCGTTACAGGTCTTTATCGGTCATTTGAGTGCTGAGCAGGTGTATCACTATCAGCCCACCAAATTAGCCGCGATGGAAGCCCAGTGGGAAACCGTACCCGCTGAAGCCCAAGCCGACTGGAGTTTTCTCGCGATTCCGAATGATAAAGCGGAAAGCAATAACTGGGAAATCAAAATCCCCGGTGCGCTGAGTTATCTGCTGGAGTTAAAGCCCAAGCTGACGGAACCGGTGTTGGGACTCAAAGAGTGGGCACCCCGCGATCGCCCCCACATGGTTGGCCTGATCTACTACTCTTTCCGCATCATGGTGGGCATTGGCCTGTTTCTAGCAGCCTTGGCCACCCTCACGATGCTGCAATGGCTGCGCGGTAAGTTGAGCGAAACAGACATCACCGACAACAAGTGGTTGCTACGAGCCTGGATTTTTGCGGCCCCTCTCGGCTACATCGCCGTCGAAACCGGCTGGATTGTCCGCTGTGTGGGTCGCCAGCCGTGGATTGTCTACGGTGAGCTGCGCACGATGGAATCAGCTTCTAACATCCCTCCGGGTGAGGTGCTATTCTCCCTCACAGGGCTCTCTGCTTTTTACATCGTCTTTTTGACAGCGTTTCTCTTCTTCGGGAGCCGCATTATTCGGAAAGGTCCCAATCTAGACTTGCCTATTCCTGAGGTGAGCGTACCGCGTTTAGGCGAGGCCGAGCATACGCCCAACAGTCGCCCTGTAGAAGCACAGCAATAGGAGATCGTATGGATGCACTGGATCCTTTAGCGAAGTTTTTGCCCCAAGTGTGGTTTTTTATTCTGGGGCTGTTTCTCTTTCTGTATGTGCTGCTGGATGGGTTTGACCTGGGGGTTGGCATCTTGTCCCTAACCTCTGGGACCGAAGAACGGCGGGGCATCTTAATGACCAGTCTGGGCAATGTGTGGGACGCCAACGAAACCTGGCTGGTACTCATGGGGGGCTCCCTTTTCGGGGCGTTTCCCCTGGCCTATGCCACCATCTTGAATGCGCTGTATTTACCTGCCGTCGTTATGGTGGTGGGCTTAATTCTGCGGGCGGTGTCCTTTGAATTTCGGGAAAACGCTGACAACAAGCTGGTGTGGAATGTTGCCTTCGGCATTGGCAGTTTCCTGGCAGCGCTGGGCCAAGGGTTTGCGTTAGGGAGCGTTTTTGAAGGCATCACGACCGACGCCCAAGGGCATTTTGCCGGGGGTATTTGGGACTGGCTGACGTGGCGCTCGGTCATTGTGGCGCTAACGTTGATTCAAGCCTATGTGCTGGTAGGGTCTACCTATCTAATTCTGAAAACAACGGGTGAACTGCAAGCGTCACACTTTAAGACGGCCAAACTAGCGGCCTTTACGACGCTGGCGGGAGCCGTGTTTATTACCATCAGCACCCCTGTCTTTTCCGAGCAGTTGCGCGATCGCCTCTTGGAACCGCCCTTGCTGTATATCTTTGGCTTGATTCCCATCTTCGGGTTGCTGCTGGTGGGCTTATTACTTCGGAGCCTCTATCGGGAGGAAGAAAACACGCCGATCATCTGGACGTTTTTGCTGTTTTCCCTCTCTTTTATTGGGTTGGGATTCATTATCTTTCCGGAAATTATCCCCCCCAGCGTCACGATTTATGAGGCCGCTGCCGCACCCAGTTCACTGGTGTTTATGCTCACCTTTATCGGCTTTTTGATTCCAATTTTGCTGTTCTACAACATTTACAACTACATCGTCTTTCGCGGCAAAATTGCCGACGACGAATCCTACGGCGAAGCATGATTGTGGTTGGATGCTTTGGGGCCACGATATATGGTGGTCCCAAAGTTTCTAGATAACGGTCAGATTCGAGCAGTTAAGATTGAGGCTACTGCCATCTAGGCACGGTGATCATGATGGATAGCAGCGATCGCTCCATCAGCGTTGTGAGGCAAAGGCAATCCGATGACTCAAACAACCGACAAACCGGCCCTTATGAAGTGGGGTCTTGAGCAGTACCACAAAGCGGTCAAAGCAGGGGTCTTTGAAGGTTGCCGAGTCGAGCTATTACGCGGAGATATTGTGGAGATGTCACCAATTGAGCCTCTCCACGATGACATCCAAGAAGAACTGGCTGTCTATCTCCGTTCAATGTTGGGCGACCGAGCACGGGTACGCGAGGCCAAAGCGATTACGCTCCCTGACAACAGTGAGCCCATTCCCGATATCTCGGTGGTAAAGCCTCAGCGTTATCGCGATCGCCATCCCCATGTTGAAGATGTTTACCTACTGATCGAGATTGCTAACAGTAGGCCTATACGCGATACCAAAGTCAAGCGACTGATCTACGCCGAAGCTGGCATCCCAGAATACTGGGTATTTGACCTCAAGCAAGATGAGCTAAGGATATTTCGCGATGTGGCTGTCACGATTAACGGCAGCGATTATCAGACAGATATCATTTGCCAGAATGACCCCCTCTCAATTCAGGCATTCCCTGATGTGGTTTTGTCGGCTACGGCGATGATGCGACTGATTGAGTAATGGTGCCGAATTGTCAGGGCGCGATATATCGCGCCCTGACAAGGTTTATGACTCTTCGGCGTCTGTAGCAGAACTGTCAATAACGGGGTTTCCGCCTGACTCGCCTTGAATCAGGTCTTTAACCTGTCCCAACACAGAGCCCAGCTTGCCATCCTCGAGCAGACTGTTGATCAGGGCAAGACCACTGGTGGACAATAGCAGCTTGTTGATATCGCCAGGGTTGTTGCCATCGCCGTTGCCATTCGCACCGGGGAACGCATAGATGCGAGCATCGCCAATGACGCCGGGTTGAGGTGCCAAAGCGCTGAGGACTTCAGGGAGGCGCTCGGCCAACTGGGGCCAGAGCTGGCGAACGACATCAGCTGTCAGGTTAGCGTTGCTAATGGCATTGCGGGCTTCAATCTGTGCTTGCGACCCTTGGGCTTCTGCCAGCGCTCTATCCAGCTCCGCTTGGGCCAAGGTGCGGATGGCCTCGGCTTCCAGTTCAGCCGTTTGCCGGGCGATTTCGGCCTGCCGCCGCTTACGGAAGACATCAATTTCAACGACGTTTTCATCCGCAATCCGCCGCTCTTGGGCTTCGCGCTCCGCCGCAATGACTGAGAGGCGCTGTTCCCGCTCCGCTTGTTCAACTGCCGTCGCCGTTTGGACGGCGGCTTCCGCTTGCGCCCGCTCGGCTTCCGCCTGAAAACGAGACCGTTCGCGATCGGCGATCGCGATCGCGGCTTCCTGTTGCGCGAGCTTCGATTCTTTCTCGGCTTCGGCAATTTCCACTAGCGACAGATATTGAGCCGAATCCACCGCCTTCTGACGATTCACTTCCGCCACGTCCGCTTCCTCTCGCTGTAGGGCTTGAGCGACTTTCAAGGCTTTTTGGCGTTCTTCCAGCTCAATATCCGCTTCAATTTGTTTTTGCTGGACGCTCAGCTTCCGCTGAATTTCCTCTTCCTGAACCGCTTTTTCCTGCTGGATTTTGGCGCGCTCTAATGCCTTTTGCCGCTCTTCCAGTTCAATATCGGCATCGAGCTGCTTTTGCTGGACACTCAATTTGCGTTGAATTTCCTCTTCCTGAACCGCTTGCTCTTGCTGAATCTTGGCCCGTTCTAGCGCCTTTTGCCGCTCCTCCAGTTCAATGTCCGCATCCAATTGCTTTTGTTGAACGGTAAGCTTCCGCTGGATTTCCTCCTCCTCAATGGACTGCTCTTGCAGGATTTTATTTCGTTCCGCTAGGGCCGCTTCGGAATCTCGCTTTTCGCGAATCGTACGTTCTTGCTCCGCCTTGAGAGACTCAATTTCTTGGGTTTGGGTCAGTTTGGCGTCTTCTTGATCCTTCGTAATTTGCAGCGATCGCTTCTCTGCATCCAATTCTTTCTGTTCGATCGCGACGCGCGTTGTGAGTTCCACCTCCCGCTTTTGCTGAATAGAGCGCTGAATGGTTTCGGTACGCAACCTCACCCCTTGCGCGTCAAAGAAGTTGTTGGTGTCATAGGTGTCGCTTTCTTCAATCTCGGAAATGGCGATGTTGTTGAGGGTCAGACCCACTTTTTTCAAGTCCGGCTCCACTAGGTTCAGCACCTCCTGAGCAAATCCCAGTTTGTCCGAATCAATTTCTGCCAGATTCTTGGATTTCGCAGCGGCGCGAATGCCATCGTCAGCCCGTTTCTCCAGGGCATTCTTGATATCGATCGGGGTAATTTTGCCGTCTTTGGATAGTCGGGCCGCTGCGGTCAACACGTCCTCTTCCGACGCATTAATACAAACGTAGAAGGTCACCCGCATATCGGCGCGCAGGTAGTCTTGGGTGCGCACCGCCAGTTTACCCGTCCGTTCCACGTCGATGGAGAGTTCGCGGAGGGGGACGCGGGTTAGCTCATGGAAGCCAGGAAGTACCACACAGCCGCCATTGAGCACGACTTTCTTACGCTTTTGAATCACGCCGCCGGTTTTAACGAAGGCTTCGTTGGTCGGCGTGATCACGTAAACGCGCGTGTAGGCAACAATTGCCAGCAGCAGCAGCACAATAAAGGTGACAACACCACTCGATGCCAAAATTCCCAGCCCCCCTAGCTGACCCACAATAGGAGGCGAACTTATGGGTATTTCTTCCAGAAGGGCAACCGTTTCAACGGTCTCGTAGTTTTCCTGAGACTCAATTTCAGGCAGTGTGGGCAAGGATTGAATAAACGTAAGCCAGAACAGCATAAGCGCCTCAACTCAAAGAAAAGGTAGTAATGGTGTCAGTCAAAAGCTGAAAAGGAAGAAAATTATGCCCCGGTCTTGGGTCATCTGGGTTAGGAGCCTGACGAAAGCTGACTGCCGCTGAGCCAGCGGTCTTGATCGGGACTGTCTTTGGCGATGACAAGGTAGTAGCCACCGGAGCGCTCGATCACCAGCACACGAGCACCGCGTCGGAGGGTAATCGTCGCCCAGTCTGGCAGCTTGGCACTGATAGTGACCAGGTTAGCCGCCGCATCTTTGACATCAACCTGACCAATTTTGCCGGAATGCTCGAAGGGCACAAAGGCGGAGGTAACGCGACCCAGGCAGCCGACCAGGCGATCGCTGCTGGCATCTTCGCCAAAAGCGGCAAATATTCGTCCAATGGGGCGCGATAACAGACTCCCAATGAACAGCGCGAAGGCAAGGGAACTCAAGAAGACACCAACGGCAATCCAGCCAATGGGAGAACGGCTAAGGGCTTCGCCTAGGGCAACATTCAGCACCCAACCAACGAACCCCCACAGCGTCAGATCCATGGCCAACAGCAGCAGTAAGGGCGTGCGCCCAACGCCAACCCAAGTCAGTACCTGCATGGGGCCGAAGTCATCGCCATCGAGGTCAAAGGCGGGATCACCAGATACCTCAGCATCCGCATCGACGTCAGCATCAAGGTCAACGTCGGCATCCACATCAAGGTCAACGTCGGCATCGACATCCACCTCAGCGTCGAGGTCATCGTCCCCGCCACCGGACAAGATGACCACTAAAAACAAGACAATTCCGGTCCCCAGGAAGATCCAGTAGGGCAGATTAGTCGGACTGAATAGCATTGAAATCTTACAAAATGAATGGAGAGCCCGCTACCAAACGGTTACAGGCAGCAATGTTACGTGAGGCTCTAGGTATAGATACACCACAATCCGCCGCCGTTCCCGAATTTAGGTCAACCGACCCCACCGCCACGCCTAAGATAGCTGTCTTACAATGAAATAAACCGAATCTGGAAAGTTTTGTAACCCATGAAGCCACAGCGTCTTGGACATGTCGCCATCTGCGTGCAGGATATCGATAAAGCCGTTGAGTTTTACCAAAACCTGGGTATGGAGGTGGCTTGGCATGATAAAGATTGGGCCTATGTCAAAGCGGGCGACGATGGTTTAGCACTGCTGAGCCCGAATTACGAACAGGCTGGCCCCCATTTTGGCTTTGTCTTTAGCGATCGCGCTGTCATTGATGCGGCCTACGAACGCCTGCAAGCGTCAGGCGTCTACGTCACCCAAATTCACGAGCATCGGGATGGTACCGCCTCTTTCTACGGCAAAGACCCTGATGGCAACTGGTTTGAGTATCTCTACGAACCGGCAGTAGTTCCGGCGACGGTCTAGGCAGCCGTGGGTGCAGGCTCAGTTACCTTAAGCGAGTCTGCCAGTTCACTCCCCAAGGACAGAGGGAGCCAAATCTTGAATTCAGCCCCTTGACCGAGTTCGCTACTGATCAGGAAGCGCCCGCGATGGCGTTCTACCACCACTTGATAGCTGATAGACAGGCCCAGGCCCGTCCCTTTACCAATGGGTTTAGTGGTAAAAAAGGGCTCACAGAGACGATTGAGAGTATCCGGAGCAATGCCTGCCCCGTTGTCCGCAATGATAATTTCCACCCCAGGCCGACCTTCATCGACACAAGGATGCGTACTGAGGGTAATGAGAGGCTGATAGGTTTCATCCTTGCCAGTCATTGTCTCTAAAGCGTCGATGGCGTTCACCATCAGGTTCATAAACACCTGGTTGAGGGCAGACGGATAGCACTCCAAGGATGGCAACTCCGCAAACAGACGTTTGATCTTAATTTCGGGTCGTGAACCGTCGGCCTTCAAGCGATTCCGCAGAATCAGGAGCGTACTTTCGATGCCCTCATGGAGGTTGACAGCTTTAATAGGCGCTTCATCATGACGTGAGAAGACCTTCAAGCCTTTAACGATTTCGAGAATGCGATAGGCTCCATCCTTCATCGAAATCAGCAGTTTAGGCAAATCTTCCCTCAGGAAGTCGAGTTCAACGACTTCAATTTGTTCTGCCAGTGCCTGAGGGGGATGAGGATAGGTGGCTTGGTAAGCCTCTACTAAGCCCAGCAAATCCAGTGCATAGCGTTCGGCAAAGCCCACATTGCCCGCAATAAATGCAAGGGGATTGTTGATTTCATGGGCAATGCCAGCGACCAGCTGCCCCAGACTGGACATTTTTTCAGCCTGCACGAGTTGACTCTGGGTCTGGGTCAGTTCCCTCAGCAACTGCTCCAATTCATGGGCTTTCTTGCGCATAGCATCGGCAGTCGCTTGCTGTTGCGTAACGTCGCGCACAATCGCAACGTAGCGATCGCTCGCCGCAGTCGCATCGCCCTTCATCCGTGGCAACGACAGATTTACTTCCAGGGACTTATCGCCCAGCGTTGCCTTCAATGCATTTTTGGCTGGCACATCACTCGTAGGGGAGGGGAGTTCAGGTAACAGTTGTTGCAGCGTTTCCCCAACTAATGGAGTGTCGAGTTCCTCAAACAGTTGCAGACTGGCTCGATTGGCCTGCTGAATTTGTCCCGTAGCGTCCACCACTAAAATGCCATCAGCAGCCAGGTTAAAAAACTGCTCGGCGTCCTTCCGCGAGGCTTCGAGCGCTCTAATTTGAGGGAAGGTGGTCCATCCCGCGATCGCCACCCCAGTAGCCGCCCCAATGAGCAAAACAACCACCAGAAGGTTGGCCTGATTCAAGGTGGGGATAGTACTGACCCAGCTATGAATAAACCAGCTGGCGGTGATGGCACCAATTAAGAGGCTCAACAAACCGACAATCTGGATCAACACCCAGTCACGGGAGGTATGGGCGGAACTGAGCAGGATCTTTTGTCGGTCTCCTGAGGGACGAAACCAGGGAAGACGTCCTAATCCCTGCAAAAAGAGCCACGTCGCGATTGGCAACAAAAGACCCAACCCTAAATCTAAGGGTCGCCATGCCCAGCCACCGACAATCATGGCAGCTGTTTCAACGACGGCAAATCCTAGTGATAGCCAAGGCCAACGCACATAGGGTTGCTGCCGCTGCTGCCATAGTCCCCAATGGAAAATGGCAAACGAACTGAGCCACCCGATACCCGTGATAAAGACAATTTGAGCAATATCACCCCACAGCAAAAAAGCCATGCTGAGTGCCAACGTGGCGACCAAGCCCACCACTAAAACACTTTGGCGTGACAACTGGGCAAAATGCGCCGGGAGCTGCTCGTCCAATGCCATTTGATAGAGCATGCGCGGCGTGTTGGAAACCGCAGTGGCGCAGCTGAGCAAACTACCAGACGCCAACAAAAACGTCACAATGACCGCGGCTCCTCGGCCCCAAAAGGGACTCGCCGCCACTAGCTGCCCATAGGCGGTATGGGCATTCGGACTGATGACAGTGGCCTGCAACAGTACCCAACTCCCCGCCAAGTAAATCAGCGGAATTAACCCAGCCGCCACCGGTAAGGCTTTGAGAGTGCGTCGGGGCGAGCAACTATCGGCTAAAAAAGCCGAGCTGCTTTCACAGGCATAGACCGCATAGGCGGCGACCACATACCACTTCGCCCAGTCCCCCACATGCAGATTAGGACTAACAAACTCGATAGGACTGCGGTCAACTGCCACAATCCAGCCCACCCCCTGCACACAAAACAGCAGCAGTAAGGAAATTGCCGGTACCACAAAGAAAAGGTGTAATACCCCCAAGGCCCGCGTCCCGCTAAAAGCCACCATAAACGCGATCGCTGTAAAGCCAACTTGGAGGGCAATCGTGGGACAAGCTATCCCAAACGGGGCAAGATTCGCTTGCACCAAATCCGCCAGTACAATGCCATTCACGGGCAGAACCGCGACCCAGCTAATGTAGTAGCCCAGCGCACCATAGGTTGCAATCCACGGCGATCGTGGCAGCAAGCGACTGAGATAACTCGGCGTCCCCCCTGCCAATTCGGGCCAAGTCGCCCCTAAACGCTGCACCTGCCAGTTAATCAAAATGCCAATCACAGCACCCGGTAGCCAGACCCAAAGCGCCTGCCAGCCTAAGTCCAACTGCATAGCCGGCGCAACTCCTAGCCACAGCAATAGACCCGTTAACCCAAAACCCCAAGTTTCGAGTGAACTTAGGATTCGAGGTAAACGCGATGCAGAAGACAAAGATGATGGCATTTCTATCGGTAATGCTTGAAAATTGGTGCGGCCAGTTAGATCCGATGCCGATGAACTCGATAGGTTCCCTTACCCCTGATGTCAAGCAAAGCTCCTGACCAACCATACTGGGGATGCCATTCTGGGACTTCTATCCTCAGTAGGAAAAAGCTCGATTCACGAGGAAACTAACCGAGTAGTAGCCGTCAAGCTAGCGCAAACCCTGATTGCAAGACCGTCTCATCTGTGGTGTTCATTACTCAATACAGCTGCTATGGCAACCCATCAGCAAGATACCCTACAGCAGAATTCGGAATTCTGAAGTCGGAATACGGAATTGAAAGGCTTGCCAGATGCTGATTACAGCTATCTGGAGTGACCGAACCTGTTTGCAGCTTGCTATACTAACCAATCGACCTCGCAGATTAACCCTGTCGTAGCAGTAATGTCTGATGAAAGCGTGACATGAATTGTCACTTTTACTACATCACTTTAATTGATGATGCTCAGACCTGTTCGAGGAATCGATCGGACGATTCCAGTTGCTTATGAGCCGAACCTTAATCATGCAGAAGGACAACACACTGGATTGTTCCAAATGTTGTTCCAGATACTGCATACCCCCTATCCTTAACCTGAGACATCACCTCAAGTTATAAGCAGTGGCACATCAACGTCTGCGCCACATATGCGCAAAATCCTCACGACTCCTATGATTACCCAGCCTATTTAGCAAGCCAATAGTGACCGGGAACTACTACAGCTAAAAGCTGTCTACAAACGCTTTAGATTTTCTACTCGCTAAAGTATATTAAGAGGTATTAAGGGATGTCTTCTATGCCGCAGAGGGCAGCCCTTCATAGTGATGATTGCCAGGGTAGCCTTCACGTCGAAGTGTCTGTCCTGGCTTTTCTAGTTTTCTTATCAAGCGCAGAGGTAGGTCATGGCTGACAAGCAACAAATCCAGAAGCATCTTTCCTTGAGTTCCAGCATTAAACTAACCCCGAACACCCCCGATCCTCGGGAGCAGGAAGCCCGTAAGGTTCGCATTATGGAGCACCTACAGCGGAGTAAAGGTCAGAGATAAGGCATCGGATTGACGGGGTTGCCGTTTTGCCGCACTTCAAAGTGCAGGTGGGGGCCAGTCGATAGGCCAGTTGACCCGACTGCCGCGATCGCTTGCCCCTGGCTGACGACCTGCCCCACATTCACATACAGACGACTGGCATGGGCGTACAGCGTTGTAATACCACCCCCGTGGTCAATGACGACAGCGCGCCCATAGCCGCCATACCAACCGGAAAAAATCACCTTGCCGGAATCCGCCGCTCGAATCGTGGTGCCCTGACTCGCACCAAAATCGACGCCTGCATGGAAGCGACTGGTGCCTAAAATCGGGTGACGCCGTTGACCAAACCCACTGGTTAAGCGACCGTTGACCGGGTAGATAAAGACACCCGTACCCCGCACAATGCCGGTGGAGGCAGCAACCTTCTCACGAATCAAGGCCGCGATCGCGTCTGAATCTCTTTGTAACTGAGCTTGAGCTGCGGTAAGTGCGGCTCGATCTTCGTTCAAACGGCTGATGAGTTGTGTTTGCTGTTCCGCTTCGGCTTCATACTGCTGCTTCTTCGCCAGAAGCTCCTGCCGCAGCAGCGCCACGCGGTTTTTCTGTTCTTCAACGATTTCCCGCTGCATTTTCAGCTCATCGGCTTTGCCTTTCAGATCGACCAACACGTTGCGATCAGATGCATAGACGCGTTTAAGCTGATAGCGCCGTTCCAAAAATTCGTTGAAGTTTTCACTTTGCAGGAGTACAGCCCACCCCTTACTCCCTTGCTGCCGCTGCAAAAACTGCAAACGCGCGACCGTTGCCTGCCGACTCTCCTCATAGGCAGCTTCTGCTACCTGCAAGGAATCTTTAACAGCCTGCAAGCGTTCTTCAGCCTTGGTTAAGCGATATTCCGTAGCGGCAATTTGATCGGATGTCGCGGCGATCGTATCCTCTAACCCATCCAGCGTTTGCTCAGCTTGATTCGTTTGCTGACGTAGCTGCTCGCTCTCTTCCTGTAGCGACTGACGCTGCTGGTCGACAGTTTTTTTCTTTTGCTGGAGTTCTTGCAGGGATTGGGCCATCAGGACAGGGTGCTCCGTCGCGGGAGCGGGCATTGCCGCAGCCAAGAGAATGAGGGCGATCGCTAGTAGCACTGTACTCACGGCCCAGCGCCAGCGCCTCAAGTCACGGGTTTGCCTGATATAGATTGCTTTCATCCTTGCCTAAGGGTCAACGCAATAATGCCAAACGTCAGAATCACAAGTCCAGAAATCCTATTCAACCATCGCATTCTGGTCGGGGTTAGAAAGGTGCGAAATAGATTGACAGTTCCACTCAGGAAAAACCACCATAGTGCCGAACCCAGGAAAACACCCCCAACAAGCACCCCAGATGTAGCGTAGTCGCGACCAGCCTCTACTATACCCAGTCCGGCAAAAACTGCAATAAAAGAGAAGATAGTCGCTGGATTGGTTAATGTCAAAGCCAACGTCGAACCATAGGCACTCAACAGCGATCGCCCGACGGATGCCTCACGGGTAGAGGCAACATCGGTATCAGGTGTCTCTGTTGCCTCGTCCGCCGCCTTCAGCGATGCGGCGGGCTTGGCGAAAATAGTCGTAATCCCCAAATAACACAAAAAGAGACCACCTACGATGCGTAGCCATACAGCCTGTTGGATCAATAAATCAGAAATAGCCGTTAAGCCAAAACCGGCAATGCAACCATAGAGGCCATCCGCCGTCGCTGCCCCTAAACCGGAAAACAGGCCGACCCACTGTCCCATCGCGAGTGTCCGGCGAATACAGAGCACGCCAATCGGCCCCACGGGAATCGCGATCGCTAATCCAATCAATAATCCTTGTAAGAAAAAAGACATCAGCATGGTGTTTCTTCTGGTGAGAGGGAGGGAAGCAAGATGATTGAGAGCAGTGGAGTCGATCCCGACGGAACTCATCCAGTTGTCAAGTCAATGAATTCTTATGCTTCGGACGATGCTTGAACCGGTAAAGGCAGCGCGATGGTTTCTTTGACCGTCGAAAGCACGATGGTTGTTCGGGTTTTGCAAATGCCGGGGATGGCTTGCTTGAGCTGATGGGTGATCAGGTCTTCTAGTCCTTGGGTGCCTTGGCAGCGGACTTTCAAGAGATAGTCATCGTCCCCTGTGACGTGATGGCATTCCTGAATTGCGGCCAGGGTTTGAACTTGGCCTAGGAAAGCTTCGCGATCGCGGGGATGCTCTAAGGTCACGGCGATAAAGGCCGTCAGGTCGTAGCCCAGACTGGGGGGATGCACCTGAGTGACATAACCCTGAATCACGCCGCGCTCTTCTAGTTTGCGAACGCGATCGGCGATGGCAGGGGCTGACACACCGAGGCGGTTAGCTAATTCAGCCCAGGTCATGCGGGCTTGTTTCGCCAGATGAGACAATATCTTCAAATCGAAAGTGTCTAGCATTTGAATCTTTTAAAAAAAATAAAAAGCTTTAATCTGATATTGATTCTAAATTAAAAAGCTTTTTTTAATTTGCTTTAAATTACTAGGCTGTCTTTTGGCTTTCGCTTCTCTTGTTCCGGTAGGCAAGTCTCGCGATTCGGCAAGACCCTTACAGCACATCTATGAAGTCGTTGTTATCGCAGCTAGTATGTTGGCATTCTTCGATTGTGCCTGCGGTCTAGCGAAAATAGGCCATAGGCACAAATGGAATAGTTGTTTTGTTCTATAACTCAACTATCTATGCGATACACCCGCGCCATGTGCGCGCTGAATTGATTCCTAGCTGTCGTTTACAGGATTCACAGCAATGAGATTTTTGTATTTCCTCATTGGACTCGCTTTGATGCTGTTAGGTATTTATTTCCTTGGTAAAAACATTCTCTTTACAACACATGCGTATCCCTGGTGGCGCAACATCGCAGCAGATGTCTCGGTATTATCACTGTGCATTGGAGGCGTGATGCTAATTTTTTTGCCAGGAGACGCCAAATTATTGGGTTGGATTGCCGTCGGTGTTGGAATTGTTTGTGTCTTCTTGAGTAGTAGAGCCATTTTGAACCCGACTAGCCTGTGGCAATTCTTTGTATCGTTTGTAGCAATGAGCTTTGGTTACAGATTGATGATTAGCCGTCGCAATCCTTTTTAGCAGGTCGTCTGAACGATCAAGTATGTATCCAAGGCTTGTAATACTATTGCCAAACACATGAAACATATGAACTTAAAAACAAATGTATTAAAGTTGTCGAAGACGGGCTACCATGGCTGACAGAAAGGATTGGGGAACAGTGTGTGGAGTTAGGCAAACCACTGGGCTCAGTGATTGAAGGCTCCCTGAGTCGCGGATTGGAAGTCCGCTTGCACCCGGATGTATCCGTTGAAGATTTGCGCGTCGGCAAGTTTTTGGTGGTGCAGGGGCGGCGATCGCGCTTTTTCTGCATGTTGACGGATGTCGCGCTGGGTACGGCTAGTGCTCGTATTCTGGCGAATCCTCCTGAACCCTCGAACCTATTTCTGCAAGAAGTGCTGTCGGGTACAGGCACCTACGGCACGATGAGTCTGAGTCCGATGCTGATGTTTACGCCGACGGATGTGGAGGGGCGCGGGAGCAAAAGCAACGGGGAAAAGGTTCAAAATCGTCGTCGCGATTCAAAATCGTCCTTGGCTTCCTATGAAGCTCAGAGCAGTGCAGCGGTTGAGCTACTGCCGGTGAAAACGATTCCGGGTCACTTTAGTCAGGTTTACGACGCCAGCGATCGCGATTTTCGCATTGTGTTTGGTTGGGAAGAAGATCCCCATCGCCGCAACTTTATGATTGGGCATCCCATTGATATGGCTGTACCGATTTGTTTGGACTTGGATCGCTTTGTGGAGCGGAGCAACGGCATTTTTGGGAAATCGGGCACGGGGAAATCCTTTTTGACGCGGGTGCTGCTGTCGGGAACGATTCAGCGGCAGGCGGCGGTCAACCTCATCTTTGACATGCATTCAGAATATGGCTGGGAAGCAGTCAGCGAGGGCAAACACTTCAGCACTGTGAAGGGACTGCGACAGCTATTTCCCGGTCAGGTACAAATTTTCACCCTCGATCCAGAAGCTACCAAGCGCCGAGGGGTGCGCGATGCCCAAGAGCTGTATATCAGCTTTGATCAAATTGATGTTGAAGATCTGATGCTGGTGCGGGGTGAACTCAATCTCTCGGAAGCCAGCCTGGAAAATGCCATCATCCTGCGGAACGAATTTGGCAAAGGTTGGATCAATCGCCTCCTGACCTTGACCAATGAGGAAATTCAGGAGTTTTGCGAAGCCAAAATGGGGAACAAGTCCTCCATTATGGCGCTACAGCGAAAGCTCACGCGGCTGGCAGATTTGAAATACATTCGAGCCGCCTGTCCCCACAACTACGTGGGCCAAATTCTGACGACCCTAGATGCTGGGAAGCATGTGGTCGTAGAGTTTGGCTCCCAGTCCAACTTGCTGTCCTACATGCTGGCAACCAATGTGATTGCCCGTCGCATCCATGCCAATTATGTGCGTAAGGCGGAGCGTTTTCTGCAATCGAAAAATCCCAGCGATCGCCCCCAACAGCTCATGATCACCATTGAGGAAGCCCATCGCTTCTTGGATCCCGCTACGGCCCGCCAAACCATTTTTGGCACCATTGCCCGCGAAATGCGGAAGTACTTTGTCACGCTCCTCGTGGTGGATCAGCGGCCTTCGGGTATTGATAACGAGGTCATGTCCCAAATCGGGACGCGCATCACAGCTCTGCTGAACGATGAAAAAGACATTGATGCCATTTTTACCGGCGTATCGGGAGGCCAAAGTCTGCGATCGGTGCTAGCCAAGTTGGATTCCAAGCAGCAGGCGCTAATTTTGGGTCATGCCAGCCCGATGCCAGTGGTAGTGCAGACTCGCGCCTACGATGCCCAGTTCTATGCCGAGGTGGGAGCCACCGCCTGGGATGACATGCCGGATGAGCCTCTGTTTAAAGCTGCGGAAGCGGCTAAGGCTGATTTGGGATTTTAGGGCTCGCGAGAATATCAGTTCGTAATCGGTGTGCCGTTGAGCGTGACAATAGGGTCACCGTCGCAAAGGCTAATATCCGCCTGCCAGCGAGATGGAAAATCCGGATCGATGAACGTCACTTCAAAGTGGCCCCAGTGATAGGTGGGTTCGCCATCAGCCCCTTCACGGTAAGTATCGCAGCGGAGGGAAGAGGTTGCTTGCACCCAATAACCACTGTAGGAACCGCGATCGCGATATATCCCAGCCAAACCATCGATAAAAACCATACCGTCAGTTCCATAGGTCCAAACAGATGTGCGGCCCCGGTCTTCTTGATAAATCACATCGTATTCTTCAGTCGACCAAACCTCATCAGCCCAAGCGCTATTCGGGGTTAGGGCCAAAGCCAGGGCAGTAGCACCCAGTAGAAGAAAATTCTTTTGCATCGGATTTATTTGATATCAATTTTTTTCATTCATGCCACACCATATCAGCGTGTCTTGGATGTCCCGTCAATAGTGCTATGGCGTAAAGGGTGTTGGTTAGGAACGTTAGGGCAGATACGTGAACCCCTGGGGACAAGCCCCCAAGCCCCCAAGGTGGGGAACTCAACTTCCCCCCGCCCCTCGCAAGATCCCCTCAAGGTACTAACGGCAAGTGATGTGCCTTGAGGTAGCAAGCCGCAGTTAGGTTCGCATAGGATAGATCGCTGAAGCTTTGATAGGTCAGGACTTCCGGTTCTGCCTTCTGCCTTTTTTCTTCTGCCTTTCGTTATGGTCAGGGGAAGGTTAGCGACTGAAAAAGACTGATCGCGAAGGTGGATAAACCCCGTCCACCTTGAAAACTGTAGTTTTATGTCGCTTCTGAGGAACCTCAACTAGCCTCTCCTAAGCCCTCTGGGCAGGTTCCACCAAAGGTAAGGAGAGGTGCCGCAGGCGGTGAGGTTTCCGCAACAGAAAACTTTAGTTCTGAATCTGGATAAGGTTTGAGTTCAGCATCTGAATTTTCTTGACTGACTCCTGGCTTCTCAATTCTTATCCCACCAACATCTCCTGGCCAAAATTACACATCGAGAAAGTTTCTAGTCCTACCTAAAAAGACATCACTCCTTTCAAAATGGATGTTATGACCACAGTTCGCGATGATTTCTAACTGGGTGAGAGGGCACCTACCTGCTATTTCAGCATTAATATCAACAAACTTTTGATCAAATTCACCTGCGAGGAGTAACAAGGGGACTGAATTTTCAGGTAGTTTTTCCCACAAAGAAGGTTGAAGACCGCTGCTGAGGTTACGAAGTGATTTCGCTAGCTTCTGTGGATTATGCTGCGATCGCTGTTTGAGCATTCTGGCAAAGTCAGGATGCTGCTTGGTGGATGCAAATAAGGGGCGATCGTACCATTCCGTCAAAAAGGATAGAAAATCGGTCGTTTCAAGTTGGTCGGCTAGTTGGCGATCGCTAGCGATTCTTTGCTCTCGTTCTGCTTGCGTCTTCAAACCAGGGGAGGCAGATTCGAGGATGACTTTGTGGAAATACTGAGGAAAGTGGAGTGTCAAATAGAGTGCTAGTCGTCCTCCCATGGAATATCCGATCAAATGACACCGCTGAACGTTTAGGACATCTAGACAATCCATGATTCCTTGAGCAACAGACGCCATTTGATACAGTTCATCACTACCATGCACTCTAGTTTTGCCATGGCCTGGTAAATCAATTGCTAAGCAATGAGACTCCTGGGACAAGGAAGCAATCACTGGATCAAATGCATGACAATCACCCATGAATCCATGTAAGAAAAGAACTGGTAATAGTTGAGGATTCCCGGTGACCAGGTAATTAAATTGGTAATTTTGGCAGTCGATGCTTTTCTCTATGGACGTAACCTGGGCGTTCATTCCTGACTCTCCTTTGCCAGATTGCAGCGAAGTAGAATCGCCGTGGCAGAATGGGGCGGATGAGCAGTATTGCCCCTATGACTTACTCTCTCTGGCAGCCCCCTCGACTCCGCCAAGATGATACCGAAGCAACGGAACGCCGAGCCACCTGGCTAGAGCTGTTTTATGACTTAGTGTTTGTGGCGGCGATTAGTCAGCTAGCCCATTATCTGAGTGCCCACTTGACCTGGGCTGGCGCAGCAAGTTTTGGGCTCATGTTTGTGCCTCTGTGGTGGTGTTGGGTCGGCGCAACCTTTTACGCGACTCGATTTGATGCCGATACTCTGGCCGATCGCTTGTTGACCTTTGTGCAGATGGGGATTGTGGTGGCGATGGCAGTCAACACTCATCACGGTCTCAAGGAGGGGGCCGTCGGATTTGCCCTATGCTATGCCCTCTTTCGGGGGCTTTTGATTGGGCAGTATCTCATTGCTGGGTATTTTGTCCCCCAGGCTCGATCGCTGGCGCGGTGGTACAGCACTGGCTTTGGGGTAAGTGTGATGTTGTGGTTCATCTCAGTTTGGGTACCGGCTCCCTGGCGCTATCTGCTGTGGTTGTTGGGTCTGCTGGTAGATTTCACAACGCCGCTCACAGCTGGACGCCTCGTGATGACACTACCGCCTAGCATGACTCATATTCCCGAGCGGGTAGGATTATTCACCATCATTGTGTTGGGGGAGTCGATCATTGGGGTAGTCAATGGGTTAGCTGAACTAGACTGGACTTTAACGGCTGAGCTGACCGCTATCTTGGGGCTCGCGATCGCCTGTAGTCTCTGGTGGCTCTATTTTGACTCAGCCGATGGCTCCCCCCTGAAGTCCATGCAGAAAGGACGGATGGCCGGTGGCATTACGTGGCTTTACGCCCACTTACCTCTGACGGCAAGCCTCACGATGACGGGCGTTGGGGTAGAACATATGGTGAAAAAGAGCTTGGCCGCAACGCCGGATCTGGCTGAGCGCTGGTTATTTTGTTCGGCGATCGCAGTGGCGCTCATTGTGCTGGCCGCGATTCACTGGCTCACCTGCACGCTCGGCACCCCTCGATTTCGCCAAGTTCTGAGCACCTACCGTCTAGCATCCGCTGCCTTTGTGCTGTTCCTGGGCGCTACGGGTGAAGGCTTGACGTCTATTGGCTTAGTGACCTTAGTGGCACTGGCCTGCATCATACAGGTCGTCATGGATATTCGGCGCCGTCGTCAACCGGCGGTACCGCGATCGTCGGCTACGTAAATCTGAGTTGCTGGATGCTGGGCCGCAGCTAACAGGCTTCCAGAAGTGTTTACCTCGACTGTCGGTCTGACAGTAAGAAGCGCACTGAGAGTGGAAGAACTGGGGTGCCAGGATTCGAACCTGGGAATGGCGGGACCAAAACCCGCTGCCTTACCGCTTGGCGACACCCCAACGTATCATGCTTGAATAGCTTAGCAGTTCGCGTCCTACCTGTGTCAATAGGTTTTGCTGAAAAGAGACAGCGGTAAAAGCGAGGATCCGGTGGCGATCGCACCCTTTAACTGACAGGTGGCTGCTAAGCGGCTAGATGCGTTGCGCGCGAGCGCAGTACCGCTTGAATTGCCTGGGCGAGTGCTACTGGCTGTTCCACCATCGCCATATGCCCACACTCGGGTAAAACGGTCACATTTCCCTGGGGTTCCTCAAACAGAGGATGAAAACTGGCCAGGTGCCTCACGTACTTTTCTGCCATTACCGTATCCTGAGCCCCGGCTGTGAAGTAGACAGGCTGTTTGAGACTGGCCACTACCTGCGGCAGACGATGGACTTCAGCCTCCGTCGTCGATTCTAAAAGAGAACCCGTGGCGGCAGCCTCGTGGGCAGCTAGCAGGTCAACTAGCCGTTTTTCGCCCCAGTTAGCCGCCAGGGGATGGGCCACCATCAGACGCGCAAAGGCGTACTTAAGAAAGGGTAGAGTCGTGAGCCAACGCGGACGCCACCGGACAATTTGTTGACCCGCACGGCGGAACTGAGCAAATTCCTGCGGCAAGTAGACGCCCCCGCCTGCATTCACACAAATGACGCCCTGCACCCGCTCGGGAAATAGTTTGGCAGCCCACAGCGCAATACTCCCCCCCAGAGAGTGACCGACTAACCACACCGTTTCTAACTCTAAATGCTCAATGAGCTGTCCTAAATCTTGAGCATAAGCTCCCAAACTGTAGGCCGAAAATGCTGCCGCTGCTGAAGGGTGCGCCAGCGATCGCTGCTCTAAAGCCTGGTTAGAACGACCAAACCCTCTGAGGTCATAGCTCAGGCATTGAAAATCCCCTTTGAGGGAATCAATAACGGGTTGCCAGTACTGCTGACTGAGCAGCCATCCATGGACAAAAACAATGGCTGCACGCGAACCCGCAGGCTTCTCCGTCAGAGTATAAAAATGCGGAACTTGGAAAATGTCTGTGTAAGGCATATTTCCATCATATCTTGGTAGCGATACTCTGCTCTCAGAGGACTATCCAATGGGGTGGGAGCAAGGAGTCAGCATGGGTTACAGTGCTGAGCGCCGTCGTCGAACTAGCAGGAAAGCAAGGGGGCGAGAGAAGGTGGGGAGCAACCTCTCTGCTTCGTCGCCTTAGTTTTTGTGTAAGAGCCGATAGCGCATGCCCTCAGCAATTTTTTGTCCTAGATATTCGGGGATCAAACTCTCGTTCGGGCCAAGTAGATACAAAATGAGTCGCGTTCGTCCACGCCAGACTAATAGATTGGCATTGACGACTAGCAAGTCTTCCTGCCAAATGGCATACATCACCTTATAGAACAAACCGGGCTGATTGTCCGCTTCAATGAGGAGCGCAGGTAAATGAAACACTGGATCGACATAGAACTCGGTTTCAACATGTTCTAAACCTGCATCCAGGTTAAATTCCACTGTGAGCATCTCTTCTACTTCAAAGTGGCCTGCCAACGCTTCTTGGACAGCCCGACAGACGTTTTCAGCCGTTTTAGTAGGTAACGCCTTGCCCCCGCGCGAAACAACCAGCTTGATAAAAACCAGCATAGGGGGATAAATCTGGCCATAAAGGCTCAGATTGTGGATGGTCAGACCATAGGCCGCCAGGACACCAAAAATATCGCTCAGCAGGAAAGACTGATTGCGGTAAGCAAAATGCAGGGCGCTGCGATTGCCCTCTGGCTTGAGCTCAATGACTGCCTTTCGCGATTTGTAGAGTTGATAGGCCAACCGCAAATTTTGCAGTTGGATTTCACTACTAACAAATTGCTCGTAAAACTGAGGGAAGGCGCGATTGAAGCGCTTCAGCAGTTCTACGGTAGATGGTTTTAACCCGGCGGCCATAATTAAAGGGAGAGAGTGACATCATTACAGGGAGTGCTCCAAGATAGCGATCGCAGGAGCAAGGAAACCTGCATCCCTGCGTCACAGTGCCAGACCTAACTTGCGAACGCGCCCCTTGCGAACGCGCCACAATTAGGTTGCCCCTCAATAGTTTGGGAGATTGCAGCCAACACTAACAATTTTCACGCGATTGTTTTTATGGAAGACACAGCTGAGCAGATATATTAGTCTAATAGACTGTCACTGTTACTTTACGTATATCATCCAAACCTGTATGGGTTTCTGGAAAAATCTATTCACAGGCGCTGAGACCGACTTGCCCCCGCAGGATAAGGATAAATCAGCAAGCTATCTGGCCGAGGCTCCCAGTCAAGACCAAGAGGCCCGGATCCTCTTTAGTACTGAGCGAGACATCGACCTCTACGTGCTAGAGGAACTCTGCGATGCAGTGGGCTGGGCCAAGCGACCCATTCGCAAAGTCCGCAAGGCTATCCAACATAGCTTTTTAGTTGTATCTATGTGGGAAGTGAAAGGGGTGCGTCGCCGACTCATCGGCTTTTCGCGCGCGACCTCAGACCATGCCTTTAATGCCACCATTTGGGATGTTGTCGTCCATCCTGACTATCAAGGCAAAGGACTTGGCAAGGCACTGATGAAGCAACTGATTAAAAAGTTGCGGAGTGAAGACATTAGCAATGTCACCCTGTTTGCGGATCCTCAAGTTGTGGATTTTTATCGCAACTTAGGATTCATGCCAGATCCTGAGGGTATCAAAGGGATGTTCTGGTATCCGGACTAAGGGATTGGCATGCCTACAATTTAAGGGGTAGCCCACCCAAGAAGACGAAAGGGGCAAAGAACCCAGACCCTCCTCCAGTGATGGATGGAGGTCATCCTAGACACTTTAAGCCTCACGGCACAAGCAATCTGTGTGACTGGGCGAAGTCGGTGGGAACAATAGACACGCCAAGAATATAAAGGTCTTCACATCCATATGATGCGTTCAGCTCACTGTAAGAGGTCAGATTTATCGCAGTATATGGCGATAAATTAAACTCAAGAAACTCCTCAACGCCTATGTCTGAAGATAATTGTGCTGTGCGAATAACAATTGGCAAAATTATAGTTTCTAAATATTGCGTTGCCGACTGTGCAAGAAGATTGCTCATCTTTGAACATATTTGAATATAAGAAATTTGCGTTCTGAGACGACTGTGTCAAGCATTTACGACCTTTAAAGACCTAACTCAGTAGGGGAGCCTGTCACTTTCGAACCCTCACCCTAAATCCCTTTCCCAAGCTTGGGAGAGGGACTTCAAAATGCTTGCTCCCCTTCTCCCAATATTGGGAGAAGGAGTTGGGGGATGAGGGCTATTCAGGAATTTGCAAACCTGACATGTTCCCACTTAGTAGTTTGTACATTTCATAGTTTATTGGTTAGATTAATTCTAAACTACAGCCAGGATCTAGATAGTAGACTCGTGTTGTAAGCTACGGTTGCTTAGCCTTAATAGGTAGCTATCTTAAGTTTAGAAAATCGCGTATCTGATTGACAGTTCTCAGCGCATCACTTTCTTGATAGACCGTACGTCCAAGTATATATTTTTTGCCAGACTGCATGAATATTACTGGCGCAAAATTGCCGTCACCTTCGTTATCTTTACGTCTTTCTACCTCAACAGTCTGAAGCTGCCTGAGATCATCAGAATCCACCCAAAATCCTAAGAGAGAAAATCTGTATCTGCTGATTTTATTTGTATCCTTATTTAGCTTTAGCGTGACAATTCTGACTTGAGAATGCAGTACAGCAGCACCCACAACAAGAAAAATACTCACAAATCCTAGAGCAAAAAAGTTGGCGATTTCCACATCCTGTTGCAACGAAATTGATTGCTGTTGAGATTGGAGAAACTGGTTGAGGTGGTTAGCAGTTGCCTGTGCCTGCGCGGCATTTCCCCTCACTCCATTGACCGATACGTAACTTTGAAAGGTCGGTATATCGCCATCCTTGGTTTTTAGGACTACGTAATGATCGCTATGGCGTTCACCCTCACTATCGGTCGTCTCTTCAACGCGATAGTCTGCCGCCGTAACGGCATCATATGCTTGAGTTGTCGTTGGAAAAATTGATAATAAGGGAGTTTTGGTAGACGTACAATCGACTAATGTGGGCTCGATGCGATCGCAGGTAAGCTCTACCTTGGCAACATTTCGGAGAAGACTGTAGCCAATCACTAAAGGAATCCCCATAAAGACGAATGCCCAAAGCATCGTAAAAAGGGGTAAGTGCCTATCGCTTAAAACCAGCTCAGTCGCAGTTTGACGAATAATCTTCACGAGTCTAATTCGCGGGAGTCAACGTTGATCCCTCATAAAGTTCCCAAAAACTTTCTGCTACGTTTGGCTCACCCAATGAACAGCAGGCGTTGGCGCTCACCTGAACGACTAGATCAATCCTGCTCTGTCCCGAGAGTGGCTTCGGTCAGCAACAGCAGGCATTCCTATTGAGAGGGCACGATTGTTTGTAACCACGTAGCCGTTGCGTCACTCAACGGTGGAGTTGGTTGTTGAGTGTAGTCGATAGACTGAATGCTCAAGGTATGGGTTCATTCCTGGAAATGCGGGTCTACCAGTCATGCGATCGCGGCAAAGTGTTTCCCTATTTTACTGATACCGTCAGTCATGCTTGGCTGGATGAGTAACGGGATCACACTCAAACCGTTGTTTGCTGTGGGGCTCGCCGTATCGGTTAAACGTGACGAGGTTTTCTGCTTCTACCGCTCGTATGCTTGAGCACGGCTGGCATTCGCCGACATCGTTAACGGTTCAATCGTTGTCCATGTTGCATGGGTTTATCAGTACACACGGGCTTAAGGCTACAGGGTCAGGGCGAACCCCTGAGCCAATCCCAAGCTCAGGTTCTGCCAGCTTGAGAGGGCAACTCTTTTAAGCTACGGGCTGACAGAGCTTGAGGACTAGGTGTGCGGCGATCGCGTTGCGATCTTGTAAATATTCGCCATAGTCTGCCAGGTCATCAAACCCGAGAAAACCGAGGATCAACTCTGCCGCCAGCCAGCAAAAGACCTCTAGCAGGAGAGGCCGTAATTTAACTTTCATTTGGGTTCACCCTCCAGTGAGGGGATTAAGCACAGGCCAATTGCAGGCTGCGCATATGCTCAAATAGCTGCCAGCAGTACTGCTCTGGCAGTTTACAGGTCACGGCTCCTCGTAACACCACCGTGAAATACCAGTCATTGGGGGGAATTTCGAGCGGCGTTTTTTTAACCACGCTGTAGGTGCGCACGCCGACATAATGTTGTCCCGCTCGCTCTATCGCAATTGATTCGTGACGGTAGTCGCCCCGGTGAACCCCTTCGCGCTGATCAAGGCGATCGCTAAGACGCTGTGGCAAGCGATAGAGGACGCCGTGAACCTCACGCTTGGCATCAGGCAAAATATCCAGTGCGCCACACTGACGCTTAGGCGAGTAATAGTGGAAGCCCAGACGATAACCCTTAAGCGTTGCTGGCCCAACAACGTAGGAATGTGTGTTCTCACCTAGCGATCGCTTCAAATCTACCGGGCACATGCAAGAACCGTAGGCAAAATAATAAAAAAACGGCCCACCTGCCTCATGGGTGTTGCTGTGTGAGGCAGGGGGAACCGAGCTAGGGACGGGTTCATTTTCAGAAGACAACATGGCGAAGTCAGGGGCTAGGGGCTAAGCGTGCGAACAGAAATGTTCTTCGACGACGGCAGCAAGATCGCGGGGGTTGATGGATTCGTAGTGGTGTTTACCGGGCATAACGGTCAGGGTAGGCGCTTTGGAACAGCGCTTTTGGCAGCCGGTATAGCTAATTTCCACCTGGTCTTGCAGCTGATAATCTTGCAGAACTTTTTCGAGGGCTGCGACCATTTTGTGTCCCCCTCGTTTTTGGCAACCCGATTTACGGCACACCAAGATTTTGGAGCGTTTTGGCTGCGATGAGGTGCAAGGGGATTGACTGGTGGGCAGTGGCCAACTCGTTGACGCCGAAGTCGGCACAGTCGCCTCAGTCGGTGCCAAGAAGAATACTTGGTATGCCTTCAGCTTGATAATGCCAGCTTTGAAATCGACTTGACTTTTGCCCAAGCAACACAAGCGATCGCCCACTTTTAAGGAAGATTTGGCGTGGGCGCGTAGCTCTTTAGGGAGCTGGATGGAAATATGCTCTTGATCCACCTCCAGGACAATGGATTTAGGTTTCTTGGGTTCGCCGCCAAGAAAACCTAGAAATGTACCTTCCAGATTGAACAGGCGGGGGGGAAGCTGTTTGACGTTCAACATGGGGGCTCCTGAAGGGAATGCAAGATGGATGAGGGAGTGGATGGGTGGATGGGTGGATGGGCTTCGCGTGAGCGCTCAGCCGAACGGGGAGGGAGGGAGGGAGTGGGAGGAATTTCCGAACTCCGAATTCCGAACTCCGAACTCCGAACTCCGAATTCCGAATTCCGAATTCCGAATTCCGAACTCCAAATTCCAAATTCCTAACTCCTATTCAAGCGCTTCGCATTAACCGTCTTGGGTAGCTGTAAGGGCTCGGTAAGGCCGTCGATGGAGAGTTCCCAGCCGTTTTCAAGGGTGACGAGTGTGGTATCGCCGTCGCGGCTCTGACTGACCACGTGCTCTTCAAGATCTTTTTTAGGGACGTAGACCATCAGAGTGCCGTCTTCGCCATTGTGGAGCATGATTTTCATGGTTTTTCTCGGGGTGAGGAAGTGGATGAATGGAGGGAGCGGGGGAGTGGGGGAGTGGGGGAGAAGTTTTGAATTGAAGATTTTCTCTTAAAACCAGAACTTCATTACCCCATTACCCAATCACTCATCTATCCGGCTACGCCTTCGGCGGTGAGGGCGAGCAGTTCGTCGGGAGTCAGGTTGCGTTTGAGTTGGGTGGAGCGATCGCGCACGGCATTCAGTAGGGATTGACTATCTTCGGCATCCAGTTGAACACCGTAGTCTTGGAGAACTTGGTTCAAGAGACTGCGACCGGAGTGTTTGCCGACGACCAACCGACGTTCCCAGCCGACTTCTTTGGGATCAAAGGGTTCGTAAGTGCTGGGGTTTTTGAGAATGCCGTGGGCATGAATGCCGGACTCATGGGCGAAGGTGTTTTGACCTACGATCGCTTTCCAGGGGGGCACCGGGCAGTTGACGGCTTTAGCGACGAACCGGGACAGCTCTAAAAAATGCTGGGTTTGGATGCCGACTTTCAAGCCATAAATCTGCTTGAGCGTCATGACCACTTCTTCTAGCGCGGCATTGCCCGCCCGTTCACCAAGGCCGTTCACCGTCGTGTTGACGGCGATAGCCCCGGCACGGACACCGGCCAGGGCATTGGCAGTGGCCAAACCCATGTCATTGTGGGTGTGCATTTCGACGGGGATTACCAGCGAAGCCACAAGCTTTTGCACCTTCTCAAACGTGGTGAAGGGGTCGAGAATGCCGACGGTATCACAGAAACGGAAGCGGAATGCACCCCATTCTTGGGCAAATTGAGCCGCGTCAATTAAAAAGGTTTCATCGGCTCGCGAGCTATCTTCACCGCCCACGCTGACTTCAAGACCATGGTCACGGGCAAAGGAAATGGCATCTCGTAGCTGCTCCAACATTCTGGCCCAGCGACCTTGAAATTTCACTTGAATCTGAACATCGGAAACCGGGATAGAAATATGAACCCGCTTGAGACCACAGTGGAGCGAGGCTTGGATGTCCGCAACCACGGCTCGGTTCCACCCCAGCAGTTGAGCATTCAGATCCAGATCCGCGATCGCCCGAATGGCTTTGGCTTCTTCCTGACCCATGGCGGGAATACCCACCTCAAGTTCATGCACACCAATCGCATCGAGAAATTTGGCGATCGCAACTTTCTCTTCGAGGCCAAAGGCTACACCAGCAGCCTGTTCCCCATCACGTAGGGTGGTGTCGTTGATGTAGATAGCGGGTGGCATTGTCATAGCAGCCTCCGAAGGAATAAGGGGTTACTGATACTGCGACGGACTAGTGGGCGATAAGAAAGTTGATGTGGACTTTGGAAGGGATGACCTCACCGCCTGCGGCACCTCTCCTCAGTAAGGAGAGGTTTATCGAGGTTTCTAGTTCCTCTCCTTACTAAAGAGAGGCTAGGTGAGGTTCTTAAGTAAGGAGAGGTGAGGTGTTAGCGATCTTTCAGGGTATGGCGGGGCAAACTGCGCAGATATTCCAAATCGGCCGCCATCATGCGGTTAAGAAAAATCTGCTGTATCCAGGCCAAGGTGAAGATGAAACCAATAACAGTAATGGACGCGAGCATGAGAAGGATTCCTGTGGGGGTGGAAGAGTGGATGGATGGATGGGTGAAAGAGTGGATGGGTTAGAGGGTAGGGGAGCGAGGGGGCGGAGTTCCAAATTCCAAATTCCGAATTCCGAACTCCGAATTCCGAACTCCGAACTCCGAACTTGGGTTCCTGCCTCCTCAACTCTCAAACGCTGATTAACGGACGAAGCCCAGCGTTAGGCTATCAGCGGTGAGGAAGTGCTCTAGGTGAAAAGCACGTTCCTCAGTCTTCAGCAGAATTTGCTCGTAAAGATAACGAGTGGCGCGATCGCCGATGCTTTCTGCTTGGGTTGCTAGACGGCGTAGCAGAGCGATCATGGCTTGCTCTGCTTCGAGGTCGCTGGTGATCATTTGACGACAGTTGTAGGCACCGTCGGGCTCAGGGGTGAAGGCACACAGGTCGGCCATAGCCGTGAAAGACGTCACGGGAATTCCTCCCAAGCCATTCAAACGTTCGGCGATGTCGTGGGCATGCTCTTGTACCGCGTCGTAGCTTTCTTGAAAGAATTCATGGATGGAATAAAACTCGGCACCTTCAACAACGAAGTGATGCTTTTGATATTGCAAATAGAGCGCTTGAAAGCTGGCATAGGCCAGATTGAAGCCTTCACAAACAACGGTTGTCACGTTGGTTTCAAGGCCAACCGCGTTGGTACCAACTTCACCGAATGCACGAACTAGATTTTGGGTTGTCATGTATTGACTCCTATGGAGAATGAGAAACAGAAAACAATCGAGCGCTGTGGAAAAAGGATGAGCAGACCTTAGTGATCTGCTTGGCAAAGCACTTGGGTGCCCCAGCAGCGCTCCAGCCAGTCCACATCTTCTTGACGGGAAGTGAGGAATTGGCGGATGGCGCTGCGGGCGAGAACTAGGGCAGTAGCATTATTGACCTCGACTCGTAGCGTGCCGTCAGCAGGACAAGCACAGGGGATATTGAGTTCTTGCAGGCGGTTATGCACCGACCAGCGATCGCACCGTTGCACCGAGACAACTTGTGCTGCTTTTGAGATCGTGAGTTCGGACTCATTCATGGGATGAAAACTCCAGGGTGGATAGCGAGGCAGAACGTGAAAGGGTTTTAACTTCAGCTTCTAAAGCTTCGATGCGATCAATTAGGCGACGGATGAGTGACGCTTCAGCATCAGGCAATTGCGCATGTTCTAAGGGTTTTGTGGCGGCGTTGCATCGGCAAACATTGCGGTTGGGGACGCCAACCGCAGTGCAGTTAGCAGGCACGTCCCTTAAGACAACAGAGCCCGCACCAATGCGGGCATAGCTACCGACCTCAATATTGCCGAGAACCTTAGCCCCCGTCCCCACCACAACGCGGCTACCAATGGTGGGATGGCGCTTGCCGGTTTCTTTGCCGGTGCCCCCCAACGTGACACCTTGATAAATGATGGTGTAGTCCCCCACAATCGCGGTTTCCCCAATCACAACCCCCATGCCGTGGTCAATAAACACACCTTTGCCGAGTTGAGCGCCGGGATGAATCTCGATACCGGTACAGAAACGCGATAGGTGAGAAATTAAGCGGGGAAAGAACTGAACCTTACGATTGTGGAGCCAGTGCGCTAGTCGGTGAGCTGCGATCGCATGCAGACCTGGGTAGCAGCACAACACTTCGAGCCAGCCCCGAGCAGCCGGATCCCGCTCGAAGATAATGACAAAATCGTCAATTAGGGGCATCTGTGAACGTAAGCCGTCTAAGAAGGGCCACAGACGCTGAATGGAAAATTTTGGCAGGGATAGGGACATCGCTCGCAGGGGGGCTGTGTTTTCCTGCTTATAGCAATCGCAATTTTGACCGGATGAGCGATCGCGACGAATCCAGATTTACTAGGTTTATTAACGATGTACTCAACCCTTTAGGTGACGAGTTTATAGGGTTTTCAGATTTCTTTGGGACACGGGGACGAGTATTTTAGCGATGCGGTGCGGGTATTTCTAGAAGTAGGTACAGGTATTCTGCACTCAGGGAAAAACCCCTATATATAAATAGATAGAGGGTAATTTCGGGAAGCGTTAGAAAATCACCTCAACTGTACTCAAGGTACGGGCAATCCATCTTGAGCCACATGATTCATCAGCAAGAAATGTAGCAGATTTTGCAAAACTGTCTCTCGCTAATTCAGCATTCCTTAACAACTGACATAACTTCAAGTAAGCCGCTGAAGTAAGCCTCGACTGATGAACGATGCGAAGAGTACGGCACTGCTCGTGGGCGATCAATCAAAGAGGACAAAACACACCTCGTTGGACATCCCTCAAATAACGAGTCTTACAAGAAGCCTCCCTGTCCTGCGGTAAATGTTCTTGAGGCAGAAGCCGATTGATGGCTCGGCAATCGAGACTTCAAATTCAGGGTTGTGTTCTCAAGGAAGGAAATATCTTGAGTGGGCTTTAGTCGGCTGTAGAACCTCACCTAGCCTCTCCTGGCTAAGGAGAGGAACCCGCTTCTCCTACGAATTAGACGCTTTACTAAAGCTCTCCTTGCTAAGGCTACTACGTACACATAAGTCCTGAAACTCTTGCTGTACAGGCTTTCCCCACCCTTCGGGAAGAGCATAGCTCTACATTCCCCAACCCTTCCCAGAACGGGCGAAGGGGAGCCGGAAAGCCTTGTCTGGCCTCCCCCTCTCCCAAAAATGGGAGAGGAGGATTGAGGGGGTGAGGGCCGAGATGTGTGCTTAGTAGCAGAGGTCAAAGCACTGCCGCCGCTTACCTGTTTAGCTTGAGTCATTTGGGCAAAGGCATCTGATATCTTCCCGATGCTGAGCGCATCCTTGATGACTTGTCGTCTTGCTCCAACAGCACTGGCGACGGCCATCCCTAGGCAGCCAAGCACTCGGGCGATGAATGCACCCTTAATTCGCGCAGTAGAGGAATACCGTTGGCTCGATGTCGTTGTTTGGAAGGCATCAATCCAACCACAAAAAGCCATTTAATATTGCTTAATAACATAACTGTAAAATCTGCTACTTTTAGATGGTGGTAATTGGAAAAATCACTACAAACACAGTTTTCGCTATGTCATGAAAGTGGTGTTTTTGGTATAAGGCTTAGCTAAAATGCCTTATCTGAGTACTCAAAAGACTGCACTTAAATAAGGTGCCAAAATCGCGTCAAGCCCATATCCTGCAAGCGATCGCGCTGAGTGCAGAAACTACCGGACTAGGGGTTAAAAATGCTAGTTCATGAGCCGTGAAATGCTAGTACCCCGATCTTGAAAAAGTTTTCAGCCTTGATATTGCAAGGGATACAGCGCTTGAGTACAGCGTTAATCATTCAATAAATTCTTATCGCAACGTTTTCCTCAAACTCCGCTAGGGACGTTGCTATAAATCCTTCAACGCCGAACGACGAATCTTCCAAGCAAACGGCTATCCCTTACCGCATCAGTAAAGACCGTCAACCTTGGCTCAGTTAGAGCCCTTTATCAACCTAGACGTGTGTTTCATCTGATTGCAAAGGTTTAGCCCATATCACCCAAAGTGATTTCAGGCGTATCCACCCTCTTAGGGCGCTCTTAGTCTCCATAACTGAGCTAATGAGTGATTCCTGACTTATGCGCTGTGGAAATTGCTAGTTAGCGGCGAAGGTTCTGAACATCGGAGTCGATCCACCACACTCTCCTGAAACTGTAGACGTTGTATCGAGTGTCATCACTAACTTCGTTCTGCAACTGCCTCACTAGTTTGAGAACAACCTACCGGTGTTTATCGGTTTGATGCAGTTGATCCAACGTCTCTCTTTTTTTGAAGGATTCAGTAGCCGTGAGCGATCGCGCTTTAGCGTATTTCCCCCTCTGACTATTCACTCATTCCTTTCACTCAAGTTCTCTGGTTCGCTCCCTCAAGTCCACCCCTTACACCCTGCCAAACCCATGACGCCACCGCCACCTAGTGCCCTTGCTTCCGCGCCTGCCGCGACGCCCGAGCTGGACATCACCTTGACCAAGACCACAACTAAAGTAAAAAAGTCTGGTGGCGGCTGCGGCTGTAGCACCAAAAACGATGAATCGACTGGCCTCAGCGAATCCATGAAGGCCCGCATCGAAAAGCACCCCTGCTACAGCGAAGAAGCGCATCATCACTATGCTCGGATGCACGTTGCAGTGGCCCCTGCCTGCAACATTCAATGTAACTACTGCAACCGCAAATACGACTGTGCGAATGAAAGCCGCCCCGGTGTCGTCAGCGAACTGCTAACCCCCGAAGAAGCGGCCCACAAGGTACTGGTGGTTGCAGGCAAAATTCCCCAAATGACGGTACTGGGTATCGCTGGCCCTGGCGACCCCCTAGCCAACCCCGAAAAAACCTTCCGCACCTTTGACCTGATTGCTGAGAAAGCTCCTGACATTAAGCTTTGCCTTTCGACTAACGGTTTAATGCTGCCTGATCACGTTGATCGCATCAAAGACCTCAATGTGGATCACGTCACCATCACCATTAATATGGTGGATCCCTCAGTAGGTGAAAAGATTTATCCCTGGGTTCACTATCGCCGCAAGCGCTATCGCGGTATTGACGGTGTCAAAATCTTGCATGAGCGTCAAATGGAAGGCTTACAGGCTCTCCAAGATGCCGACATCCTCTGTAAAGTCAACTCAGTTCTCATCCCCGGTGTAAACGATGAGCACATGCCGGAAGTGAACAAAGCAATCCGAGCGCGAGGGGCCTTCCTTCACAACATCATGCCCCTGATCTCGGCACCGGAGCACGGCACGTACTTTGGTCTGAACGGACAGCGTGGGCCTAACCCCAAAGAGCTCAAGTCGGTTCAAGACAAGTGCTCCGGCAATATGAAGATGATGCGCCACTGCCGCCAGTGCCGCGCTGATGCCGTCGGCCTCCTCGGTGAAGACCGCAGCCAGGAATTCACCAAAGAGAAGTTCATGGAAATGACCTCAGACTACAGTCTGACCACGCGGCAAGCGGTGCATCAGACCATTGAACAAAAGCGTGAGGCGATCGCCGAGAAGAAAGCCGCATCTAAGGCTGCCAAAGTCGCTAAGGCGAACAGCCAGAAGGTGCTGGTGGCGGTAGCAACTAAAGGCGGTGGCCTGGTAAATCAACACTTTGGCCATGCCAAGGAATTCATGATTTACGAAGTCGATGCCAACGAAGCGAAGTTCGTCAGCCACCGGAAAGTCGCTGACTACTGCCAAGGCGGCTACGGCGAAGAAGCCGCACTGGAAGGCATCATCGGCACCATTGCTGACTGTAAAGCCATCCTGACCGCCAAAGTTGGCCCCTGCCCTCAGAAAGAGTTGCAGAAGGCTGGTCTGGTTGTCGTCGAGGCTTACGACGTGATTGAGACGGTTGCTCGGCACTTCTACGACGAGCACGTTCTCGAAAGCTAGGCGAGCCTGGAGTGAGGGGGTGGATGACGTTATCAGTTTTGAGTTTTGAGTTTTCAGTGACGAGTTCTTAGTTGAATTCAAACTTCAAAACTCATCATTCAAAACTTTTCCTCCCTCTCCCCTCATCGCCTGCCCTCCTCTTTTTCCCTTCGCTGATCCAGCTACTCGCCTCATCTGCCTTCCTTAATAAAACGACGAGGAAACAAGCCATGACTTACGCCATCACCAACGAATGCATTAGTTGTCAGCGCTGTCTGTCTGCTTGTCCAACAGGCGCGATTCAAACCGATGGTCTTGCTTTTTGGATTGAGGTCGATCGCTGTAATCAGTGCCAGGGAACCCACGGTGTCCCCCAATGCTGGGCCGCTTGTCCAACCAACGAAGGCTGTGTCCCTTTAACCGCTGGTGTAACGGCAGTGTCGTTGACATCCAACTCGGAGTCCTCAGCCGACTACTGGGAGTCCTGGTTTGCCACCTATGCGCGGCTGCGAGCCCGTTTGATGACCTCACAGCAGTCGAGTTACTGGCGTCAGTGGTTTAGCGCCTATTCACAAACGATGCGGAACTTGCAGACCCAATGCAGTGATGTTCCCTTAATGCCCACCAGCCATTGATCTTGTTGAGATGCAACCGGTCGCGTCTCCCCCCTAATCCTTTGCCCCTTCCACCCTCTACCCTTACTCACTGCGGAGATGATGTGATGGTTACTTATTTAGATAACAACGCCACGACCCGGACAGATCCGGTTGTTTTAGAGGCGATGCTGCCCTATTTAAGCGAGCTGTATGGTAATCCATCCTCGATGCATAGCTTTGGGGGACAGGTCGGCGCAGCCGTTCAGACTGCCCGCGAGCAAGTGGCGGCTCTCCTCGGCGCTGAAGATACGGAAATCATCTTCAATAGCTGCGGTAGTGAAGGCAACAACACCGCCATTCACGCCGCCTTGGCCGCCCAACCCGAGAAGCGCCACATTGTCACCACTGCCGTCGAGCACCCCGCCATTCTCAATGTCTGTAAGCATCTGGAGAAGAAGGGGTACACCGTTACTTATCTGTCTGTCGATGGACGGGGGCAAATTGACCTGATGGAGGTAGAGGCGGCGATCACGGGGGGGACAGCCCTGGTGACCACCATGTACGCGAACAACGAAACGGGGGTCATTTTCCCAGTAGAGGAAGTGGGCGCGTTCGCGAAAGAAGCCGGGGCCACCTTCCATGTAGACGCCGTCCAAGCAGTGGGTAAAGTCCCCATCGATCTGAAGAACAGCACCATTGACCTGCTGACACTCTCCGGTCATAAACTCCATGCCCCCAAAGGCGTGGGAGCCCTCTACGTGCGTCGTGGCTTCCGCTTCCGTCCCTTCTTACTCGGCGGCCACCAAGAGCGGGGTCGTCGTGCCGGTACGCAGAATGTCCCCGGCATTGTGGCTCTGGGTAAAGCAGCCGAGGTGGCGCGTGCCCATCTGCTGGATGTGGATCAGGAACGCTGGCTGCGGGATTTGCTCGAAACCCAGCTGCTGGAGCTGATTCCTGACTGTGAAGTCAACGGCGGTGGCACGACACGCTTACCCAACACCACCAACATCGGCTTCAAGTACATCGAAGGGGAAGCCATCCTGTTCATGCTGAATCAGCAAGGTATCTGTGCTTCCTCTGGATCGGCCTGCACCTCTGGCTCGCTCGATCCTTCCCACGTCTTAACCGCGATGGGATTGCCTTACACCATCCTGCATGGCTCCATTCGCTTTAGCCTCTCCCGGTTCACCACCGAGAACGAAATTCGCCACGTCCTGGCCGTGATGCCCGGCATCATCGCAAAACTACGCGCCATTTCTCCCTTCAACAACGACCAAGCCGAATGGCTGCAAGAACGGGATGTGGCTGTCACTGCGTAGGGAACAGATGCCAGGGAACAAGGGAACAGATACTCCCTATTCCCTATTCCCTATTCCCTCCTCACTCTTCTAACTAGAACATCAACACGATGGATGCATACAGACACGATTAATCGCGTCTCTGATCGACCCTCACCCTCTACCCTCCAGAAACTGCCATGTGGGACTATTCCGAAAAAGTACTCGAACTGTTTTACAACCCCATCAACCAAGGGGCTATTGACGATCCTAAAGAATCTGATACGGCTGTCGTTTATGGCGAAGTCGGCAGCATCTCCTGCGGGGATGCGTTGCGTCTGCACCTGAAGATTCAGCAATCGACCGATACGATTCTGGATTCCCGGTTTCAGACCTTTGGCTGCACGAGCGCGATCGCCTCCTCCTCGGCGCTCACCGAAATCATCAAAGGCAAAACCCTGGATGAAGCGCTGAATCTCTCCAATCAGGACATTGCTGACTATTTGGGCGGTCTGCCCGAGGCCAAGATGCACTGCTCTGTGATGGGTCAGGAAGCCTTAGAAGCAGCTATTTACAAGTATCGCGGCATCGAAGTCGAGCATCACGAAGATGACGAAGGGACGCTCATCTGTTCATGCTATGGCATCTCCGAACCTCGCATTCGCCGCGTCGCCATTGAAAACGACCTCACCACCGTTGAACAAATCACTAACTACGTTAAAGCCGGTGGCGGTTGCGGTTCTTGCCTGGCAGGTATTGAGGACATCCTGATTGAAGTGCAGCAGGAAAAAGCCACGGTTTCAGGCCGCGTCGCTGCTGAAATTGCGATCGCTCAAGAGCAAGCAAGCCGAGCCACTGGTGAATCCAATGTCGCGACGGCTCCCCCGCGATTAACCACGGTGCAAAAAATCAAGCTCATTCAATCCGTCCTGGACACCGAGATCCGTCCTATCCTCATTGCCGACGGTGGTGATGTTGAGCTGTTTGACGTTGAAGGCGATCGCGTCCTCGTCACCCTCAAAGGAGCCTGCGGCGGCTGCGCTAGCAGCACGGCCACCCTCAAGAATTCCATCGAAGCCAAACTCCGCGACCTCGTATTGCCCACCCTCACCGTCGAAGAAGTGACTGGGTAATAGGGGACAGATGACAGGGAACAGGCTTTTTCGTTCTTCCTAATTTCCGATTCCCGATTCCCGATTCCCCACTCTCTACTCCCTTACGCTCCCTATGAATACCCCCAACACGCCCATTCACTTCGGGCGATCGCCCCCGGCCTGAACCCGAAGTTTCCACGCTCCACACTCAGAGACGTCAGTCCTAATTTGAATTCTGAATTCTGGCTCCTGACTCCTAATTTACGTTCACCCTCAAACATCAACACGGAGAAATTCCACCATGCGTCAGATTGCATTTTATGGAAAAGGCGGTATCGGTAAATCCACCACTTCCCAGAACACCATTGCCAGCATGGCCGATCGCAACCGCATCATGATCGTCGGTTGTGACCCCAAAGCTGACTCCACTCGCTTGATGCTCCACAGCAAGGCGCAGACCACTATTCTGCACTTAGCAGCCGAGCGGGGTGCCGTTGAAGATCTTGAACTCGAAGAAGTTCTTTTGAAGGGCTACAAAGACGTTAAGTGCGTTGAGTCCGGCGGTCCTGAGCCAGGGGTTGGCTGTGCTGGTCGGGGCATCATCACCGCGATTAACTTCCTGGAAGAAGAAGGCGCTTACGAAGATCTTGATTTCGTTTCCTACGACGTACTAGGTGACGTTGTTTGCGGTGGTTTTGCCATGCCCATTCGGGAAGGCAAAGCCCAGGAAATCTACATCGTCTGCTCGGGCGAAATGATGGCCATGTATGCCGCTAACAACATTGCCCGAGGCATCCTGAAGTATGCTCACTCCGGTGGTGTGCGCTTGGGTGGCCTCATCTGTAACAGCCGTAACGTAGACCGGGAAGTCGAACTCATCGAAACCTTGGCTGAGCGCCTCGGTACTCAGATGATTCACTTCGTACCTCGCGACAACATCGTTCAGCACGCTGAGTTGCGCCGCATGACGGTCATTGAGTACGCTCCCGACAGCAAGCAGGCCGCTGAGTACACCGCCCTTGCTAAGAAGATTGAGAACAACAAGAATCTGGTCATTCCTACGCCCATCACTATGGATGAGCTAGAAGACCTGTTGGTTGAATTCGGTCTCTTGGGTGGCGACGAAGAGTACGAGAAGGCGATCGCTGAAGACAAAGCAACAGTTACTGTCTAGACGCTGATGGTCGGGGTATGACAGTCATGCCCCGACGCAACTCATTGTCGCTCCAAGCTCCCAGCAACCCACGTTCCTCAATCCACCCCCGCTAAATTACCAATCGCCATTGGTATGGGACTTGCTTCCCCTCCCGGATTGAACCTACTCCATATCTGCTACTGAGAGGATCTCATGACTACCGTAGAAGACAGAAAAGCGCTTGTCCAGGAGGTCCTGGAAGCGTATCCCGCCAAAGCTAAAAAGAGTCGCTCCAAGCACCTCAACGTGACTGAAGAAGGTGCCTCCGACTGCGGCGTCAAGTCCAACAAAAAATCCGTTCCCGGCGTAATGACCACCCGTGGCTGTGCCTATGCAGGAGCCAAGGGTGTGGTCTGGGGTCCTGTGAAGGACATGATTCACATCAGCCACGGCCCAGTCGGCTGCGGCTACTACTCCTGGTCCGGTCGTCGTAACTACTACATTGGCACCACTGGCGTCGATACCTTCGGTACGATGCAGTTCACGTCCGACTTCCAAGAGCGTGACATCGTCTTCGGTGGTGACAAAAAGCTCGACAAGCTAATCGACGAACTCGAAGTTCTCTTCCCCCTCAGCAAAGGCACCACGATTGAATCGGAATGTCCCGTGGGCCTCATTGGGGATGACATTGAAGCGGTTGCCAAGAAGCAAGCTAAGAAGACTGGCAAGCCGGTAGTTCCCGTTCGTTGCGAAGGCTTCCGGGGGGTTTCTCAGTCCTTAGGTCACCACATTGCCAACGACACCGTGCGTGACTGGGTACTACCCAAAGCCGACGAATATCGTCAACTGCCCGAAGGCTATGAGCCCGGCCCCTACGACGTCAACATCATCGGTGACTACAACATCGGCGGTGACGCTTGGCCGAGCCGTCGCCTGCTAGAGGCAATTGGTCTGCGCGTGATCTGTCAGTTCTCCGGTGATGGCACCTTCAACGAAGTGGTGATGACGCCCCTGGCGAAAATGAACTTGATCCACTGCTATCGCTCCATGAACTACATCTGCCGCTTCATGGAAGAGAAGTATCAGATTCCCTGGTTAGAGTACAACTTCTTTGGCCCCAGCCAGATCGCCAAGTCCCTGCGGAAGATTGCCGCTCAGTTTGACGAGACGATTCAAGCGAAAGCTGAGGAAGTGATCGCTGAGAATCAGGCCAGAATGGATGCGATCGTTGACAAGTACAGTGCTCGCCTAAAAGACAAGACCGTGATGATGATGGTCGGTGGCCTACGTCCCCGTCACGTCATCCCCGCCTTTGAAGATCTCGGCATGGACGTCATCGGTACGGGTTATGAATTCGGCCACGGCGACGACTACAAGCGGACAGCCGATTACGTCAAAGAAGGCACCGTTATCTACGATGACGTCAGCGGCCACGAATTTGAAGAGTTTGCCAAAAAGCTCAATCCTGACCTGATCGCTGCGGGCATCAAAGAGAAGTACGTCTTCCAGAAGATGGCGCTTCCTTTCCGCCAGATGCACTCCTGGGATTACTCCGGGCCTTACCACGGCTACGAAGGCTTCGAAGTCTTTGCCCGTGACATGGATATGGCCATCAACAATCCCACTTGGGGCCTCATCAATGCCCCTTGGGAAGCAGCTTAAACCTAGATACAGGCGCGATTAATCGCGCCTATTCGCCACCCCTTTGAACCCTCCCACCCCTTCACGGAGACAACCATGACTGAGAACACCAACCCTCAAGTGCCGGGAAATGCTCCTGAGCCCGGCAAGATTCAAGACCACTTTGATCTGTTTCAGACCGATACCTACCAAGAGCTGTTTGAGTACAAGCGCCAATTTGAAGGAGCGCACGATCGCGACGTCGTCGCTGAAACCGCTGAATGGACCAAGTCCTGGGATTACCGCGAAAAGAACTTCTCCCGCGAAGCCCTGACTATCAATCCAGCTAAAGCCTGTCAGCCCCTGGGTTCCTTGTTTGTTGCCGCTGGCTTTGAAGGTACCCTGCCCTACAGCCACGGTTCCCAAGGTTGCGTTGCTTACTTCCGGACACACCTCACCCGTAACTACAAAGAGCCCTTCCAAGCGGTTTCCTCTTCCATGACGGAAGATGCAGCGGTATTTGGTGGACTCAACAACCTCAAGCAAGGTCTGAATAACGCCTACGATCTCTACAAGCCCAAGATGATTGCCCTGTGCACCACCTGTATGGCTGAGGTGATCGGGGATGACATTGGCGCATACATCACAACGGCTAAAATTGAGGAACTGATTCCTGAGGACTTACCGGTTCCGGCCGCTCACACGCCTAGTTTCGTGGGCTCTCACATCACCGGCTATGACAACATGCTGGTGAGCATCCTGAAGACGCTGACCAAAGACAAGAAAGCTGAAACCACGAACGGCAAGTTCAACTTCAACCTGGGCTTTGATGCTTACGTGGGCAATACTCGTGAGCTGAAGCGGATTCTGGGTCTGTTCGGCATTGACTATACGATCCTGTCCGACAACTCCGATGCCTTTGATTCTCCCAATACGGGCGAATTCAAGATGTATAACGGGTTGACCACGCTGGAAGAGGCGGGTGATTCCATCAATGCGGAAGGTAGCTTCTTCTTCCAGAAGTACACCACACCCAAAACCCAAGACTACATCACGAAGGAATGGGATCAGAAGACCTACAACTTCCGTCCCTTCGGTATCAAGGGAACTGACGAGTTCTTAATGGCGCTCTCTGCCATTACCGGGAAGGCCATTCCCCAAGAGCTCCAGCAAGAGCGGGGTCGTGCAGTGGATGCCCTGACGGACTCCCAAGCTTGGATTCACGGTAAGCGCATTGCCCTCTACGGTGACCCTGACCATGTCTTCGGCATCACTCAGTTCTTACTGGAAATGGGTGCTGAGCCTGTTCACATCGTAGTGACTAACAGCAACCCTGACTTTGAAGCTGAACTGCGTGAGGTGCTGACCAACAGCCCCTACGGCCAAGAGGCCACTATCTGGGGTAAGAAGGACCTGTGGCACCTACGCTCCTTGATGTTTACTGAGCCGGTTGACCTGCTCATCGGCAACTCCTACGGTAAGTACCTCTGGCGTGACACCAAGACTCCACTGGTACGCATTGGCTATCCCATCTTCGATCGCCACCACATGCACCGTTACGCCACCTTGGGCTACCAGGGCGCGATCAATCAGTTCAACTGGATTATCAACACCATCCTAGATGAACTGGATCGTCAGACCATCATCCCAGCTAAGACGGATATCTCCTTTGACCTGATCCGTTAAGGGGTAAGGGAGTGATGGAGTGTTGAGTTTGAAGTTCTCAGTGTTGAGTTTGCAGGATCAATCATCAATTCAACACTCAACCCTTAAAACTTTTCCCCACTCCGTCACTCCCCCTCTCCCCTACGTTCCTTTTCCCTCTCTGCCTGCTCTCTACTTCAGCAACTGCCATGAAACTCAGCGAAGAAATCGAAATTGACTCCGCGCCGTTTTTTGATATGGGCGATCGCGTCCGGGTAAAAAAGGTCATCCGCAATGACGGCACGTTTCCTGGCAAAGATATTGGCTTTCACCTCGCGAAGAAAGGCGATGTCGGCTACATCGTTGGAATTGGGACTTATCTCCAGCGCGCCTATATCTATTCCGTTCACTTTATTGAAACGAATTACGTCGTCGGTTGCCTCAAAAAAGAACTCGAAATAGCCGATGAAGACTACAAACCGTTGATTCCTCAAGAAGACTGGTAAGACCGATGGATACTCTCACCACTCACACTCATCCCCATCCGCCGCTAGCGCCGCGCCAACCCCGCCTCGGCCTTCTGAATCCTCTGCGCCGCTGGATTGACCATATTGAAGTCCGCGATCGCACCTTGGCCCACTGGGTTTGCCGTCTGATTCCCTGCTGTTGTCCGTTTGAGCGCACCTTTGCCCTATGCGGTCGCCAAATCCACATTCCGGCCCTTTGCGAACTCAACCCGATTTACAACGAACTCGTTGCCCTTCGGTTTCGCTCGCTGAGCTATCTCGCTGATGTCTGTGGTGAAGATATCAATTCCTATATTTGTTAATTCTGGCGTGATTTTCGAGGTGGATACCTCACCTTGCCGACGTCTCCAGGACTCCCCCGCTCTCCTTTCTAGCTCCCCTCGCCCCTTACTTTCCCAACGCCATGAAAATGACCTCGGGCAAAATCAATGAACTCCTGACCCAACCGGGTTGTGAGCATAACCATAAAAAAGATAAAAAGGGCAAAAACAAAGCGTGTCAGCAACAGGCCCAACCCGGTGCCGCCCAAGGCGGATGCGCCTTCGATGGAGCTAGCATTGCGCTTGTCCCCATTACCGATGTGGCCCATTTAGTCCATGGCCCGATCGCCTGTGCGGGTAATTCCTGGGGAAGTCGCGGTAGCCTATCCTCTGGCCCCATGATCTACAAAATGGGCTTCACCACCGACCTGAGTGAAAACGACATCATTTTTGGTGGTGAAAAGAAGCTCTACAAGGCGATTCACGAGGTCAAGGAGCGCTATAGTCCTGCAGCCATCTTCGTCTATCTCACCTGTGTAACGGCGCTGATTGGAGATGACTTGGACGCGGTGTGTCAGGCCGCCAGTCAGAAGTTTGATATTCCGGTGGTACCCGTCAGCTCACCCGGCTTTGTTGGCAGCAAGAACCTGGGCAATCGCATTGGTGGTGAGGCGCTGCTGGAATATGTCGTGGGTACACGGGAACCGGAATACACCACCCCCTACGACATCAACCTGATTGGTGAGTACAACATCGCGGGGGAACTGTGGGGCGTGTTGCCACTGCTTGAAAAGGCAGGGATTCGCGTTCTGGCTAAGATTACCGGCGACGCCCGCTACCATGACATCGCCTGTGCCCATCGCGCCAAACTCAACGTGATGATCTGCTCGAAGGCGCTGATCAACATGGCCCACAAGATGCAGGAGCGCTATGGCATTCCCTATGTTGAGGAGTCCATTTACGGCGTTGCCGACATGAATCGCCTGCTGCGCGACATTGCCGCCAAACTCGGAGATGACGCTCTCAAGGCCCGCGTTGAGGAAGTGATTCAGGCAGAAACAGCCAAACTCGACGCAGCCCTCGTTCCCTATCGGCAACGCCTCAAAGGTAAGCGGGTTGTCCTCTACACAGGGGGCGTTAAAAGCTGGTCCATCATCTCTGCTGCCAAGGATCTGGGCATTGACGTGATGGCCACCAGTACCAAAAAGAGCACGGAAGAGGACAAAGCCCGCATCAAAGATTTGCTCGGCAAAGACGGCATGATGCTGCAAAAAGGGAATGCCCAAGAGCTTCTCAAGGTCATTGCTAAAACCAACGCCGACATGCTGATTGCCGGAGGCCGCAACCAGTACACGGCCCTGAAGGCGAAAATTCCCTTCCTCGACATTAACCAGGAGCGTCATCATCCCTATGCTGGCTACGTCGGCATGATTGAGATGGCCAAAGAACTGGACGAAGCCCTACACAGCCCGATTTGGGAACAGGTGCGGCGGGAAGCACCGTGGGAGCAGAAGAATTCGGAAGTCGGAAGTCGGAAGTCGGAAGATGTAGCGACGAGTCCTCTGAGCGGAGTCGAAGGAGATGTATTACCCCCTATCGTCCCATCTCCTTCCACCAAAGTCGTCTCTCGTCGCAAAGGTGCTGCGGTTAATCCGCTGAAGCAAAGCCAGCCCCTGGGCGCGGCGCTTGCCTATCTCGGCGTTAAGGGCATCATGCCGCTGTTCCATGGCTCCCAGGGCTGTACCGCCTTTGCCAAGGTGATGCTGGTGCGCCATTTTCGAGAGGCGATTCCTCTCTCCACCACTGCCATGACGGAAGTGACAACGGTTCTGGGGGGTGAGGATAACGTTGAGACCGCACTGCTGACGCTGTTGGAGAAATCGAAGCCGGCGATTGTGGGACTCTGCACCACGGGCCTTACAGAAACGCGGGGAGACGACATGCAGGGGATTCTGCGCACGATTCGCAAACGCCGGCCAGAACTGGCCGATTTACCGATCGCCTTCGCCTCCACCCCCGATTTCAAAGGCGCATTGCAAGACGGTTATGCCGCAGCCGTGGAAGCCCTCGTGCGGGATATTCCTATCAGCTATGAGGAAACCGCAACAGGCGAGGAAATCACCTATCCCGCCTGTGCTTATCCAGCCCCGACGACACCCCCACAGGTGACGATATTAGCCAGTTCATCCCTTACCCCTGGCGATGTGCAAGCGGTGAAGGACATGGTGGCCGCCTTTAACCTCAAGGCCGTCGTGCTGCCGGATCTGTCCCTCTCACTCGATGGGCATTTGTCCGATGGATACAGCACCGTCACGACTGGTGGCACTACAGTCGAAGAGCTGCGATCGCTCCCCAATTCCGTCTTCACACTCGCGATCGGCTTCACGATGACCACCGCTGCTGAAATTTTGCAGCAGCGCTTTGGGACTGAGTTTGCAGTCTTTAAGGGACTGACGGGCCTAGGTGCCGTCGATAGTTTCCTCCACCAACTATCCGAGATTAGTGGTCAGTCGGTTCCGGAGCAATTACAGCACCAGCGCCGCCAGCTTCAAGATGCCATCCTCGATACCCACTTCTTCTTTGGTCGCAAGCGTGTGGCGCTGGCCCTAGAGCCCGATCTGCTTCATAGCATCGCCTGGTGGCTCGATACAACGGGAGCCAAAGTTCATGCAGCGGTCACCACCACTAAATCCAAGCTCCTCAAAGACTTGCCCCTAGAAACCGTGACCATCGGTGACCTGGAAGACTTCGCCGATCTGGCCCAAGGTGCCGATCTGGTCATTGCTAACTCCAACGCCAAAAAGCTCGCGAAAGACCTGGATATTCCCCTGTATCGCATGGGCTTCCCCGTCTTCGATCGCCTCGGCAATGGTCACTGTTCTACCGTCGGCTACAAAGGCACCTCCCAGCTTCTGTTTGCGATCGGCAACCTCTTTATGGAAGCGGATGAAGCAAACGCCCACGCCCTCGTGCATAGCTGGCGAGAAGGCGGAGGTGACGGGGTGGATGGGTGATGGAGTTATGAGTTTTGCGTTGAACTCAAAATTACTCAAAATTCAAAACTCTACTCCCCTACCCATCCACTTATCCACCCGCCTACCCCTGGCTCCCTCAATCGGAGATAACCCATGAAAGTTGCATTCGCCACGCGCGATTCGATTCACATTAACGCTCACTTTGGGTCAGCCCGTCTGGTTGATATTTATGAGGTGACCCCCGAAGGCTACACCTTTCTCGAAACGGTGGAATTCGGCGGCAACCTCAATGAAGACGGCAACGAAGACAAGCTCGCACCCAAGGTAAAAGCCCTACACGATTGCACCTTAGTTTATGTTTCCGCGATCGGAGGCAGTGCTGCGGGTCGCTTGATGCGCAACAACATTACCCCCCTAAAGGCCCAGTCAGAGGCAGACGATGCGATTGAAGACACCCTGACATGGTTGGTGCAAACCCTCAACGGGAGCCCACCCCCCTGGTTGCGTAAGGCATTGCTGAAGCGTCAACCTCCGCAAGCCAGTCAGTTTGACGACGAATTTGAAACTATCGAGGAGGAAATCCTGGTATGAGTACCGCTCAAGTTGTGGCTGCCTTAGATGCCGCCCTAGTGATTGAAAACGCCCCGTTTCTCAAGGCTCTGGTTCAACAGATTCGCGCTAATGACCCATACGGCACCTACCGCCACTGGGCCGATGAGCTGTTGCTAAAACCCTATGTAATCGCGAAAAAAGAGCGTCGTGAAATCCCCGTGGAAGGCGACGTTGACCCCATTACCCTGGGACGCATTTTGGGCTTCTATCGGGCGATCGCAGCACGCATTGAAGAAGAAACCGGCCAACTTTCCCAAGTCGTTGTGGATCTCAGCCACGAAGGCTTTGGTTGGGCCTTAATCTTCTCCGGTCGCCTTATCCTCGTTTCCAAAACTCTGCGTGATGCGCAGCGCTTTGGTTTCGACACCATGGAAAAACTCAACATTGAAGGCGAAAAACTGGTTCAAAAAGGCGTTGACCTCGCCAAACGCTTCCCCGAAGTGTGTGACGTTTAAGCGTGGATGAGTAGATGGGTGGATGAGTAGATGCGTATCAACGCCTTGATCACCCTAGCCCATTACCCCGTCACCCATCTACCCCATTGCCCATCCACCCCATTGCCCATCCACCCTTTTCGCTCAACCGCCCATGCCCCTAACCACTACCGAACCGATCACCATCGACGACCTCAAAAAACAAATCCAGAAGCTCAACAGTAAAGCCGGTCAGATGAAGATGGATCTTCACGACATCGCTGAAGGACTACCCGCTGACCTAGAGCAGCTACCCGCAATGGCAGAACGGACTTACAACATCTACTGCCAACTCCGTGAACTCAAGCAACAACTGAAAACCTTGGAGGCCGCCCAATGACGATCGCAATCCTATCCCTCACTCAGTTCAATCAGCTCAAAGATGCTGAACAGTACTTTGACTTCTTTGGGTTAACCTACGACCCTCAAGTCGTGAACGTTAATCGCCTGCACATTTTGCGGAAGTTCTCCCAGCTCGTGCAGGAAGTCGATGAAAACCAGAGCGAAGCTGAACTACTGGCCGCTTACAGCCAGCAACTGCGCAACGCCTACGACCTGTTTTTGACCTCCAGCTCCGTTGAGCAAAAGCTGTTCAAGGTATTTAAGGACAAGCCCAAGAACGTCGTGATGGTATCAGATATCGGCGTGGAGTAGAAATCAATTCGGAGTTCGGAATTCGGCAAAACGAAGAACGTACTCTCATACCCATCCACCCCGTCACCCATCCACCCCACACCCTCTCCCATGCTCCCAACCCTTACCCCCACTGAACTCGATCGCTACCGTCGCCAAATGATGTTGCCTGGTTTTGGTGAAACAGGACAGCAACAGCTCAAAGGGACGACGGCGCTGGTGACGGGCGTCGGTGGTTTAGGGGGCACGGCGGCGTTGTACCTGGCGGTGGCGGGGGTTGGCAAGTTGATTCTGGTGCGGGGGGGCAACTTGCAGCGGGATGACCTGAATCGGCAAGTGCTGATGACGGATGACTGGGTCGGTCAGCCTCGGGTGTTCAAAGCTCAGGCAACGCTGGCTCAGCTGAACCCCGATATTGAAATTGAGGCCGTGTGTGAGTACGTCAGTGCTGACAACATTGACGCCCTCGTGCAACGGGCGGATATCGCCTTGGATTGTGCCTTTGATTTCAAAGAGCGGGATTTACTCAATGCCGCTTGTGTCCGTTGGGGCAAGCCGATGGTGGAGGCTGCGATGAACAGCATGGAAGCCTATCTCACCACCATCGTGCCAGGGCAAACCCCTTGCCTCACCTGTCTCTTTCCGGAAAAGCCGGAGTGGGATCGCTGGGGCTTTGGGGTACTGGGAGCGGTCTCCGGGACGCTGGCCTGCTTGGCGGCCTTAGAAGCCATCAAGCTGATGACCGGGTTGGGAGAACCGCTGCTAGGACAACTGTTAACGATGGATTTAGCCCGCGCTGAATTCGCTAAACGTCGCCCCTACAAAGATCCTGACTGCCCTGTCTGTGGGCACGTATCGGCTGCTGCTGCCGACAGGATGCATCAAGTCGCTTCTGTTCACTGAATTCTGCTTGATCCCATGGTTTTAACTGCGCTGATTTTATTCGGACTGGCGATCGCCCTCTGGCGTCACAGTCACCGTCAATCCGACGAAGTCGGTAAGTTGTTAGAACTCATTACGGCCCTCATGAGCTTAATGATTGGCCTCGCGATCGCGCCCTTCTGGCTGAAAATGCTGAGTCTGATCAGTTTGTTGGTTTATCCGGTCTGCACTTCAGCTGAGCGTGTGCTCAAACCCGACTGCCCTCGTTTTTGTCTGTTGCGCAGTCAATGTCGTAAATCGCGGCAAACCCATTTCCCATCCTAGATAAGGAGACTCCCCATGTCCGTTACCTTAACTGAGCTGGCCGAACTACGACTCCGCACCTTTGTGCGCGGCACCCCCAACTACACACCCGACCGGGGTGTCCGCCTAGCGGTTAAAGATGGCGGCTGTAATGGCTACGAATACGACATCAAAGTGGCTGATGCACCTCAGCCTGAAGATGAAGTGGTTAAGGCCGGTAGCCTCCGCGTTTTCATTGACCCTTCCAGCTCCCCCCTGCTGGACGGCGTCGTGGTGGACTACATCGATAGCCTGCTGGAAAGCGGCTTTAAGTTCACCAACCCCAATGCAACCGACACCTGCGGCTGTGGCAAATCGTTCCAAGCGGGTGATTGTACCCCGGCTGCTGAACCCTGTTCTTAGCTGTTAAGAGGTAAGGGGGAGAATTCGGAATTCCGAACTCAAAGTGATGATCTCCCCATCCACCCTCCTACCCATCCACCGTTCGGCTGAGCGCTCACGTCGAAGCCCATCAACCCATCTATTCCCAAGCGAGGAAAACATCATGACGACTTACCAAGTTCGGCTCATCAACAAGAAGCGCAAAATTGATGTCACCATCCCCGTTGAAGATGACACCTACATCATTGACGCAGCGGAAGAGAACGATATTGAATTACCCTTCTCCTGTCGTTCCGGAGCCTGCTCTAGCTGTGTTGGCAAGCTAGTTGAAGGTGAAATCGATCAAGAAGATCAGTCCTTCCTGGATGATGATCAAATCGCTAAGGGCTTTATCGTTCTGTGTTCGACTTACCCCCGTTCTGATTGCACGATCAAAACCCACATGGAAGCGTACTTAGTTTGATGGGAGCTTCACGATTGAGGTTCTTGATCCAGATCCCTAAAACGTTGGTCAGGAATACAGGAGCCAGAAGTCAGCTATCAAAAGCCTGAGTCCTGACTTCTGGTTCCTGGCTCCTGAATATCACTTCAAGCGATGCAGCCACATTTCGAGTGTTAGTTTTCACACTGTAATTTCAGGAGTCGAACCATGGCAAAAATTGGAATTTTTTACGGCAGCACCTCAGGTGTCACAGAAGAAATCGCAGAGAAAATCCATGAAGAACTGGGCGAAGATCTGTGTGATTTGTACAGCATGGAAGAAGATTTCGACGGCTTTGATGACTTCTTGCAGTATGACTATCTGATCTTGGGCTGCTCAACTTGGGGAGCCGGGGAAGTTCAGAATGACTGGCGCGAACCGCTGTTTGATATTGAGGTTGAAAAGCCAGATTTCGCCGGTAAAACCATTGCGCTCTTTGGGCCAGGCGACTGTGAAGGTCATAGCAAGCACTTTGTCGGGGCCTTAGGCATTCTCTATGACCAGTTCAAAGCTGTGGGTGCCAAGATTGTGGGCGCGGTTTCAACCGATGACTATTCCTTCGAAAAATCAACCGCAATTCGCGATGGCCAATTCGTCGGTTTGCCTCTTGATGAAGTGAACGAAAGCGAGAAAACCGATGAGCGAATTGCCAATTGGTTAGAACTTTTGAAAGCTGACTTTCCCCTCGCAGCAGCTTAAAAGTTTGTCCCGCAATTTTGAGAGGAGGTGATATCCATGAACGGTTAGGGGCTTTGCGATCGCAGCTAACGCATCAAAGCTGTGGTCAAGCAAAGCGATAACCCAAGTTCTATCTTGGTGGGATATGGGGCTCGGTTGTGAGATCAGGTCAACAGTGATCGCGCTCCTGTGATCAAGGGCGACCGGCTGGGGATTCTCGCAGTGCAGACATGCTCACCAAAAGCAACTTCATTGACAATTCCCGTGTGCCGTTATTAGAGAAAGCACTTCAGGCAGCGATCGCGGATGCCCGTGCCGTTGCTGCTCGATCAGGCAGGAATTCGCAAGAGGCTCAGGCTACTTGGGATGCCGTGAATGAGCTGGAAGCAGACCTCGCTTGCGGCATAGGCCAAGCGCCGGCTAAACCGGCAGCCGAGACGTTTGGTGAAATTCCAGCCGTTATGCCAGCGCTGCTCTAGCACTTTGAGGCTAGCCCTGGTTTTCAGCCTCTAGAGAACGGCAACAAAGAGAGAGCGCTCATGGGAGCACAGGCTAACTGTGCTCCCATGAACATTGCTATGCAACTCGGAAGCCGATCGACCGACCTCATGACGCTAGATATCGGCTGGCTCCTTGCGCCTCTATCGTCTCCGCTCTCAAATTTTGAATTGATAGCGACCCCAATGCGGGAAAATATGAAATGTGTGATTTTTTAAGGCGATGGCCCATGACTCCGCCAACCACCCCCACCGAACCGATTGACTCCCACCAATTTCAACGAAGATGGGGGGATTACTATCAGGCAGTAGCCGGACGCCCCCCTCGCGAAACGCTCCTGAATGCGCTGGATCGGTTTGACGCCGAAGCCAACCCGACCAAACGATCGCTGATGGGATTAGCCGTGGATATTGGGTGCGGTGACGGGCGGGATACGGTTGAGCTATTGCGCCGTTCCTGGCGGGTGTTGGCAATTGACGGGGAATCTGAGGCGATCGCCCGTTTGCGTCAGCGGCCCGACATCAATCGCACCTATTTAGAAACTCGCGTACAGCGGTTTGAAAATCTCATCCTGCCACCGGAAGTCGATCTGATCAACGCAAGTTTTTGTCTGCCTTTCTGTCCGCCTAATCACTTCACTGAACTCTGGGAAGAAATGGTCATTGCGCTGCGACCCGGTGGCCGATTTTGTGGCCATCTGTTTGGCGATCGCGATTCCTGGGCGACTTACGCTGACGTCAGCTGTCATACCCGTCAGCAGGTAGACGCCCTATTGGCACCTTTCGCCATTGAACTGCTTGACGAAGAAGAACATCCGGGCAAGACAGCGCTAGGAGAAGAAAAGCAGTGGCATCTTTTCAACATTGTTGCGCGCAAATTCTAATTTATTTTTGTTGTGGTAGTCGCTAGTTTGAACGACTCCAGTCACTAGCGTCATCAATATCAATTCTATTATTTCTTAATCCTTCATTGACGCCCTGGGAAAATGAAGAATCTGAAGGAAAAATTGAGCTTTTAAAAGTGACTCACTAGATACAGTTCTTGTTGAATCATTATGGTGAAATCATATTATTGGCCAGGATGAATTCTTTCGTTAGCTATTTTTTTTGATTTTGTTGAACAAGCAACTTTGAAACTACCCGACACAAGTATCTTTGGATGCCCCTATCAATAGCTTAAATTGATATTTGGCTTTGCTTGAAAAGTGGAATTTTTGATGATTGCTGATTCTACTACTGCTAGACAATCGTCAAAAAGTTACTCTTTGGCGATTGCCGGTGAGGTTAGCTTGTTGCTTTTTGTTTCGTAGCTAACATGTTTCACCTTGACGCAATTTATCAGTGGAAATTGACAGATACATTTGAGGAGAAGCATCCATGCAGGTTGCACGGGACATTACACAACTCATTGGTCGGACACCTTTAGTACAGCTCAACCGGATTCCTCAGGCGGAAGGGTGTAAAGCTCAGATTCTAGTCAAGTTAGAGGGCATGAATCCAGCCGCCTCCGTCAAAGACCGGATTGGGGCCAATATGATTCAGGCCGCTGAGGCAGCGGGTCAGATTAACCCTGATGAAACCGTCATTGTGGAACCGACTTCAGGCAATACGGGAATTGCGCTGGCCATGGTGGCTGCGGCAAAAGGCTATCGCCTGATTCTGACCATGCCGGAAACCATGAGTATGGAACGTCGCCTGATGCTCAAGGCCTACGGGGCTGAGTTAGTGCTGACCCCTGGCAACCAGGGGATGAAGGGAGCAATTGGTCAGGCCCAAGCGATCGCCGAACAGCTGCCTAATGCCTTCATGCCCCAGCAGTTTGAAAATCCTGCCAATCCCCAGATTCACCGGGAGACCACAGCCGAGGAAATTTGGGCTGACACCGATGGCCAGGTTGATTTCTTGGTAGCAGGTGTCGGCACAGGCGGCACCATTACGGGCATTGCTGAAGTCCTGAAGTCACGGAAAGAAAGCTTCCAGGCTATCGCTGTTGAACCCACCAACAGCCCCATCCTCTCCGGCGGTAGTCCTGGCCCTCACAAAATCCAGGGCATCGGCGCGGGCTTTGTGCCTGGTGTCCTGCAAGTCGATTTAATGGATGAAGTGGTAACCGTAGCGGATGAAGAGGCGATCGCCTACAGTCGTCGGTTGGCCCGTGAAGAAGGCTTGTTATCGGGCATTTCGGCGGGAGCGGCCCTAGCGGCGGCTATCCAGGTGGGTCAGCGACCTGAGAATGCCGACAAGCTCATTGTCATGATTCAGCCGAGCTTTGGTGAGCGTTACCTCAGCACCGTGCTCTTTAAGGATCTTGAACCAGCCCGTCCTTCGTTGATTCCCGATGCTCTGCCGCCCCAGTATCAGCCCAGTTCTGTGCAGTGAACCTGGTTCGCCTAATGACTCACTTTGCTAACCATCTGTCGGCCCTCACCCTAAATCCCTCTCCCAATCTTGGGCTACTAAGTACACACATCGCGGCCCTCACCCCCTCAGTCCCCCTCTCCCAAAAATGGGCGAGGGGGAGGCCAGACAAGGCTTGCCGGCTCCCCTTCGCCCGTTCTGGGAGAAGGGGTTGGGGGATGTAGAGCTATGCTCTTCCCGAAGGGTGGGGAAAGCCCGT